>JBDTXY010000194.1:0-5747 GCA_040005945.1 Acidobacteriota bacterium | reverse complement strand
GCAGTCTGTTCGCGAGCGGGCGCTCGGTGACGACAACGGCTGGCCTGGCGTCTTGCAGCATGAAGGCCAGGCGCTCGTCTGGATAGCCCGGGTCGAGCGGCAGATACCCTCCGCCGGCCTTCAGGATCCCGAAGATCGTTGTCAACATCTCGAGTGATCGTTCCAGACAAATCCCGACCAGGACCTCCGGTCCGACGCCCAACGCACGGAGGCGCAGCGCGAGCTCGTTGGACCTTCGGTTCAACTCGCCATAGGTCAACTGTGAGCCCTCGAAAACGACGGCCGTCGCTTCGGGTGTTCGCTCCGCCTGCTCCTCGAAGAGCCGGTGCACGGTCTTCTCTCTTGGATACTCCGCGTCCGTCCGATTCCACTCTTTCAAGATCAGACGCAGCTCCGCCTCCGGCAAGAGCGAAAGCTCGGAGATCCGTCGTCCGGCGTCCGACACCACGTCCTGGAGCAATCTCTCGTAGTGCCCCAGCATCCGGACAATGGTGCTCGGATCGAACAAGTCAGTCGCATAGACAAAGGCGCAAGTCAGGCCGTCCGGCCGTTCCGTGAGATACACCTCGAGATCGAAGCGAGTCGCCGTCGTCTCGACGTCGACAGGCGTCGAAACGATGCCGGGAAGGTCCAGCTGCGTGACCGGAGCGTTTTGTAGAGTCAACGTCGTTTGGACGAGTGGGTTCTGTGCGAGGCTGCGTTCCGGATGGAGTTCTTCGACCAGTCTTTCGAAGGGAAGATCCTGGTGCGCCCACGCTCCGAGCGCAACTTCGCGCACATGACGTAGGAGCTCTCGGAAAGTTGGGTCCTCCGCCAAATTCATTCTCATCACCAGCGTGTTGACGAAAAATCCGATGAGGCCCTCGATCTCCGAGCGGTTACGACCCGCGATGAAAGAACCCACCACCACGTCCTGCTGCCCCGTGTATCGCCCCAGCAAGGCCCCAAACCCCGCCAGCAACGCCATGTAAAGCGTCGCACCTTCCCGCCGCGACAACTCCCTCAACCCCTCCATCAAGTCACGAGAAAACAAAACCGATACCCGCCCGCCCCGAAAACTCTGCATCGGAGGCCGCGGTCGATCCGTCGCCAGCTTCAATACCGGCAGCCCCGAAAGCTGCCTCCTCCAATACTCGAGCTGCTCCTCCAGTACCGCCCCGCTCAGCCACTCGCGCTGCCACTGCGCAAAATCCCCGTACTGAATCGGCAACTCCGCCAGCTGTGCCCGACGACCCCCCGAAAACTCCTCGTAATAGGCCGCCAGCTCCCTGACCAGAATCCCCATTGACCACCCGTCGCTGACGATGTGATGCATCGCCAACACCAGCACGTGGTCCTCCTCACCCACTCGTATCAAACTCACCCTCAACGGCGGCCCGTGTTCCAGCTCGAACGGTCGCCGTGCTTGCGCGATCGAGGCATGGAGACGGCTTTCGCGTTCCGGCTCCACGGACTCGTCCACGTCCATGACTGTCAGCTCGATCGGGCGGGAAGGTTCGATGCGCTGGATTGGCTGATCACCCACGACCTGAAAAGTCGTCCGCAATGCCTCGTGTCGATCGACGACGGCCGTCACGGATCGGCTCAGGGCGTCGTCGTCGAGAGCCCCGCGGATTCGGTAGGAGCGGCCCATGGTGTATGCCGAGTTGCCCGGTGTGAGCTGGTCCAAGAACCAAAGCCGCTGCTGGGCGAAAGAGAGGGGTGCGGAGCGGCGATCGGCGACGCGGGGGATCGCTTCCACAGCGGGCGCTTGACCACCATTCATCCGCAGCCATTGCTCGAGCATCGCTCTCTGCGCCGGCGTCAGGCTGGCGATCTGCTGCTGGAGGTTCTCGACGTCGTCCGCGGGCTTCATCTGGGATTAGTCTCCCGCGCGAGGCGGACGCGCGCTTCCTCGTCGGAGAGTCCTCGGATATTGACTAGCATCCGGAGCGTCGATTCCTTCCCCTCCGCCTGTGCGAGGCTGTCGGCGATCACGAGCGAGAGCCCTTCGACGGTCGGGTGCTCGAAGACCCGTCGAAGCGGCAGCCGGACATTGAAGGATTCCGCAATGCGTGACACCAGCCGGGTCGCCAGCAAAGAGTGACCCCCGAGGTCGAAAAAATTGTCGCGAATGCCGACGCGGTCGAGCGCGAGTACGTCCTTCCAGATCTGCGCGAGCGTCGTCTCGAGGGGAGTGCGCGGGGGCAGAAGGGCGTTATCGACGGCCGCGGAGGTCCGGTCCGGAGAAGGAAGGGCGCCGCGATTCACCTTGCCGTTTGGCGTCAACGGGAGCTCGTCGAGCACGACGATCGCGGAGGGCACCATGTATTCCGGAAGCCGAGCCCGGAGAAACGCGCCCAGGCTGGGGAGAAGCTTGCGGACAACCGATCCCCAGAGGGGGTTGTTCGCATGAGCCTGCCACCCGCTTGCGGCCCCCGGCTCGTCGGGGAAGACGAAGGGCGTGCCCGCCGCGTCCGCAGGCGATCGGCGCACGAACGCGGCATCAAACGCCCCGGCCGCGATTGCAGAGGACCACCGCAAGTGAACCTCGTAGGACAGGGAGCCGCTCCAGGACCAGAGCTCTCCTGGATCGGCGCCGGTCTTCGGCAATCGCTCGAGCCTCGCCCGCAGCTCTCCAACCGTCCGGGGCGGCTCGTCTGACTGCAGCCACTGGAGCGCCTGGAGATCCTTCGCGATGCGGGAACTGGGCACGTCCCGAAGGCACAGGACCTCGGGCTGCTGCTCCTCGAGAATCCGCCGGAGACCATCCGGAGTCAGACCCTCCTGACGCCAGTCCAACCACAGGGAAGGGATCGGGGAATCCCGGCGGGGGCCGACGCGCAGGATCACGTCGTACCGGTAGCGATTCATTTCGTTGTCGCGCCGTCCGGCCTTCGGCAACACCTCGACGCGCTCAATCCGCGGAAAATGCCGCGGCAGAGCCAGAAAAAAACCGGGATCCAGGACCATTTCCTCTTCCTGCGCCACCTTCCGATCGACGCGCCGGCGCAGTTCCTCGACCGACAGGTTTTCGGGGGCCTTTGCGAGTTCGACGGAGAGATGGAAGGCCGGCAGCAGGGAGAGGCTTCGCACATCTCCGATGAAGAGCGAGCCGCCGGCAGGCACCCTTTCCACGGCGCGTTCCAGCACACGGAGCAGGTATTCGACCCCGGGGAAATACTGGATCACCGAGTTGAGAACGACGGTGTCCGTCTCCCCGGCCGGGATCTCCTCGAAGTCCGCCGCAGATTGGGGGAGCAGTCGGACGGGTGGAAAGTCGGACTCCGATTGCCGGACGACGTCTGCGAGTCGTCGCAGGACCGGCGCCGAGAGATCGCTGCCCGTGTAAGCCGCGCAGTGCGGCGCTATCCGCAGCAGAAGGAGTCCCGTGCCGCATCCGATCTCGAGCACGTTTTTCGGATGGAGGGACAGGATCCGCTGCGCCGTCGTGTCCACCCACTCGCGCATGTCCTCGGCGGGCATGGGCTCGCCGCTGTAGCTGCTGATCCATCCGGCGATGTCGAAGGCGGGATTCGGACCCGCCGGCTCCGCATAAGCATGGTCCCAGACCGCCCGCCATTGCGATATCGAATCGCGCGAGGCCGGATCGGAAGGCGATCCACCGCCCGTCCTCGACTCCGTCGCCACGCCGGGATCGGGCAAATTCGGAGAGACGTATGCCACCAGCCGGCTCGTTTCCGGGGAATCCTCCCGGATCACGGCCACGGCGTCGCGCACGCCGGGGTGGTCGCGAAGCACCGTTTCGACTTCGCCGAGCTCGATTCGGTACCCGCGCAGTTTGACCTGATCGTCGAGGCGGCCGAGGTACTCGATCGTTCCGTCGTCGTGGCAGCGGGCGCGGTCGCCGGTCGCGTACAGCCGGACCGGCTTGTCGATCAGGACTCGTGAAACGAACACCGCGTCGGTCAGGTCCGGCCGGTTCCAGTAACCCCGAGCCAGACCCGCTCCGCCAATGTGAATCTGCCCGGCCACACCGGTGGGGACGGGTTTCCCGGAGGAGTCGAGGAGGTAGACCTCCGTGTTGGCGAGGGGGGTTCCGACTCTCACCGGACGGATGCCGGACTGCAGCCGCCATGCCGTGGACCAGATTGTCGTTTCTGTGGGGCCGTAGAGATTCCAGGCCGACGCGGCATTTTCGAAAAGCTGATCGGCGAGGTCGCCCGACAGCGCCTCGCCGCCGCACAGGGCCACCCGAAGCCCTTCTCCTTGCCAACCGGCGCCGAACAGGAGACGCCAAGTGACCGGTGTTGCCTGCATGATCGTCGCGCCGCAACGGCGAAGCTCCTGCCGGAGCGCGTTTCCGTCAGAAGCGTTTTCGCGCGAACATACCGCGATGCACGCCCCGGTTGCGAGCGGGAGGAACAGCTCGAGCCCCGCGATGTCGAAGGAGAGTGTGGTGACGGCGAGCAGAACGTCGTCCTGCGCGAGGCTGAGCCGCTCCTGCATCGAGAACAGAAGGTTGCCGACGGAACGATGCTCGATCGCCACGCCTTTGGGTTTGCCCGTGGACCCCGAGGTGTAGATCACGTATGCGATGTTGCCGGGTTTGGCGCCGGACTCAAGGTTCTCGCCGCTGTGTTTGCCGATGGCCTCGCGATCGCGGGCGCCATCGATGATCACGGTGCGGCCACCAAATGGCGGAAGCCTGCCGGCGACCTTCTCTTCCGTCAGCAGAACGTCCGGGTGCGAATCCTCGATCATGAAGGCCAGACGGGCGAGCGGGTACGTGGGGTCTAAGGGGACGTACGCGCCGCCGGCCTTGAGAATCCCCAGCAGGCCCGCGACCATTTCGAGGGACCGCTCGAGGCAGATTCCGACCCGCGCCTCCGGACCCACTCCGAGCTGCCTCAAATGGCGCGCCACCCGATTCGCGCGTCGGTTCAGCTCCCGGTAGGTCATGGCCTCCCGCTCGAACACCACCGCGGGGCAATTCGGAGTCCGCGCGACCTGTTCCTCAATCTGTTCGTGAACGCAGCGGGTGGGGAAGTCTCGTCGGGTCTCGTCTCCCCGGAGGAGGAGCGCCCGTCTTTCGTCCTCCGTCAACAGGGGCAGGGTCGAGAGCTCTTCGTCGCCGCCTCCCGGGGCGACCATGGCGCGGACCAGGGTTACGAAGTGCCCGAGCATCCGGGAGAGCGCGTTCTTTTCAAAGAGCCCGGCGTCCCCCAGGAGATGCAATGAAAGCTCGCGGCCGGGAACGGCAAAGAGCGTCACCGGATAGTTGGTCACGCCGCCGATCGACCGGACGCCCAGCACCTCGACCGACCCGCCCGCCTCGAGAGTCTCCGAATCGGTCCCCGCGTTCTCGAAAATCACCAGGCTTTCGAAGAGAAGGGCGCCTCGAGGGACTTCACTCCAGCCTTGTATGTCGATCAACGAGCTGTGCTCGTTTTCCCGAAGTTCCAGAAGTTGCGTCTGGAGCATCTGGAGCCAGGACAGCAGATGCTCGCGCGCGGGTACCCGGACGCGCACCGGCAGAGTGTTGATGAAGAGACCGACCATGGATTCCACATTCGCGAGCGAGGAGGGCCGCCCCGCCACGGTCGCGCCGAACAGGACATCTTCCTCGCCGCTGTATCGGCTGACGAGGATCGCCCACGCACCGACAATCAGCGCGTTCACGGTGAGCCGGTTGCTCCGCGCGAAGGATTGAAGATCCTCCGTGTCCTGGGCCGAGAGACGAAGGCGCGCATCCTCGAACGTCATCGTGCTCGCGGATTCGCTGCTTCTCACCCTCGGCGCGACCG
>JBDTXY010000193.1:0-5756 GCA_040005945.1 Acidobacteriota bacterium | reverse complement strand
GCCTGCGCGAGAGCCTGGCAGAAAGCCGCGATGTTCTCACCCTCGTTGTAGACCGGCACGACCAGCGAGTAGCGCGGAGCGGCCGTCATCGCCCCGGCGCGGCCGGCTTGCGGCCGGCGGTCAACACGAACGTCCCGAACCACCGGCCCAGGCCGATCCGCTCGAAGGCCCAATCGGCGGCGTTGTAGAGCGAGAGGCACGCGTTGATCAGACGGGGCGCGACCTCCCGATAGGCAATGCCGGACTGGCAGCGCTGCCGGATCTCGACGAAGCCGGCGCCTTGGAACGCGCGGCGCAGGGTCGAGGCCAGCAGCGGCGCCTCGTTCGGGCTCACGCCTTCCGCGATGTAGAAAGGACTCTTCGGC
The DNA here is from genome assembly GCA_040005945.1 of Acidobacteriota bacterium. Classification (GTDB taxonomy): domain Bacteria; phylum Acidobacteriota; class Thermoanaerobaculia; order UBA5066; family Gp7-AA6; genus DAHUXD01. The sequence continues at coordinate 5,391 of JBDTXY010000193.1, read as the reverse complement.
CAGCGCAAGAGCGCCATGGCCGGATGCAGCAGGTTCGGGTCGAACGCGAACGCGCTTCCCCCCGGGGCGAGCACGCGGCGCGCCTCGGAGAGCGCCGGCGCGAAATCGGGAATGTGGTGAAGGACGCTGCTGAAGGCGACCGCGTCGAAGGACGCGTCGCCGAAGGGAAGCCGGCACGCGTCGGCGCACACCCAGCCGCCCGCGAGACCCTTCTTGCGCGCGAGCGACAGCTCATGCAGGGACAAATCGATGCCGACGTAGCCGGCCGCCCGGTCCGCGTAGACCTGGTGGGACTGTCCGGTCCCGCACCCGATGTCCAGGAAGCGTCGGACCCGGCCGGTTCCGACCATCTCGGAAAAGCGCGCCGCGATCGTTCGCCATCCGCGGGGCGCGAACGGATCGAACTCCCCTTTCACCCGGACGAGGCGATCGAAATACTCTGCCTCGACCCCCGAAACGCTCCCCCGGGCCTCCTCGGTCAGATGCGCCCCTCGGCGATTTCCCGCCGGATCCACGGCACGACCTCGTCGAGCATCGCGGAGAGGCCCGTGGTGGCCTCGAAACCGAGGACCCGCTTGGCCTTGCGCGTGTCCGGAACGCGCTGGGCGACGTCGTGAGGGTAGGGAGCGTCGCTCTCGGTGCGGAAGGGCTTGGCGGAGGGGCCGGTCCCGTGGACCTTTCCCCAGATCATCGCCGCGAGCTCCCGCACGGTCGTGGGCCGGGGTGTCGAGAGGTTGAAGTCTTCGTTGCGCGCGGCCGGATGAAAGATCGCGGCCGCGATCCCGCGCGCGAGGTCGCCGCCGTACGTGTAACAGCGGACCTGATCTCCCGAGCCCAGGATGCGCAGCGGATCCTGGCCCTTCAAGACTTTCTGCACGAGGTCGGGGACGACGTGGCTCATCGCGAGCCGGATGTTCCCGCTTGGGATGTCCTTTCCGCCCAGCGCCCGGCTCTCCCCCACGCCGACGCAGTTGAAGGGACGGCAGATCGTGTACGCCAGGCCGTGCTGCTCGAAGGCGCCGCGCGCGAAGTACTCGCAGGCGAGCTTTTGAAACCCGTAGGTGCTGGTCGGCGGCGGGCACTCCCGCACGTGCTCCTCGGGGGTGGGAAACACGGTCGCGTTCTCGTAGACCATGCTGCTCGAGAGCACCGTCATCTTGACCATCCGCCCCTGGCGGGCCGCCGCGATGCCCGCGTCGAAGCTCGCCGCGACGATCCGCTCGTTCTCGGCCAGCAGGTCGTAGGCGTACTCGTGGAAGTACGAGATGCCGCCAATCCGCGCCGCGCCGGCCACGAAGTGGTCGCACTCCAGGGCCAGCTCCGTCAGGAGCCCCACGTCCTTGGCGTCCCCCTCGACGAAGGTGTAGCCCGGGGAATGCTGGTAGCTCTTCTCGATGGTCCCGTACTTGGAATAGTTGTCCACGCCGAGAATGGTGTGCCCCTGCGCCAGCAGCTCCTGGACGAGGTAGCCGGAGATGAAGCCGGCCGAGCCGGTCACCAGAATCTTCAACGGGGTGTGCTCGCGCCGATCCAGTTCCAGGCGTCGTAGACGATCTTGCCTTCGGGGATCTGGAGTCCCCGATACACGCCGTGGGGCGTGGCCAGGAAAAGCACGTCCGCTTCCGCGATCACCCGCTCCAGCGGCACCAGCGTCGCGTCCGGCACGTAGGGGTCGGTGCAGAGCACGCGCCGCGTTTCCAGCGCCAGCAGGTTGCGCAGCTTGTAGCTCAGGGAATCGCGCGCGTCGTCGCTCTCGGCCTTGAACGCCATGCCCAGGACGCCGACGACCTTCTGGGAGAGATCCACGTCGCGGCGCGCGAGCTCCACGAGGCGCGCCGGCAGGCCCTCATTGACCAGCATCGCGGAATGCCCCAGCGGAAACGAGTTGCGGCTGAAGGCGGCCAGCTGCATCGTGTCCTTGAGCAGGCACGGCCCGGCCGCGAACCCCGGCCCCGGCATCCCCGCCATGCGCGGGTAGTTGTGCCGGCACCCGTGCAGGATCCGATCGAAGTCCAGGCCGCTCTCCCGGGCGATCGTGTAGAACTGGTTGGCGATCGCGAACTGGATGTAGCGGGTGGCGTTGGTCATCAGCTTGCACACCTCCGCTTCCATCGGGGTCATCTCGATGAATTCCTGGACGAAGCGCCCGAAGAGGTCCTTCACGGCCTGCAGCGTCTCGGGACGGAACGCGCTCACGATCTGCGGCAGCTGCCGGATCTCGCGCAGGCTGTGTCCCTGGGCGACCCGCTCCGGACAGAACGCGACGGTGATGTCGAGACCGCGCGCCGCGAGGTCCTTCTGGATGTGCTCCGAGATTCCCGGGAAGATCGTGCTCCGGAGGATCAGGATCTGTCCGTTGCGAAGGTGAGCGAAGCACGCCTCGATCGCGCGGTTCATCGCGGTGAAGCTGGGGGTGAGGTGCTCATCGACCGGGGTTCCGATGACGAGGACCAGGAACCGGCACTCGCTCATCAGCTCCGGGCTCTCGCTGATCTCGAGGAGACTTCCTCCCAGCATCTTCCGGAGCAGCTCCGGGGCGCCCTCCTCCGCGAAGGGCATGACGCCGCGCCGGATCTTCTCGACCGTCTTGGCGTTGGTGTCGTAGATGACCGTCTTCAGGCCCGACTCGGCAAACGTCAGCGCCAGCGGGAGTCCGACGTGCCCGCCGCCTCCGATCACGCAGACGTCGCGGGGAAAAACCGGACCGGCCGTCATTGCGCCCAGTGTAAAGCAAGGGAAATCACGACGCGCCTCGGCGGGGAAAGAAGACGGTAAACGGCGGATTCGTCCGCGTGCGCGCGCCGGGTTCGAAGGGCGTCGCGACGTAGTTTTCGCGAATCCACGCGGCCACCTGCCGTCCGTAGTCGCTGCCGAAGAACCCGCGCTTGTACTCGCCCGTCGGCCGGAGCCAGATGACCACCGCGCCGGGCCTCGCGGCCTTCAGCTCCGCCAGCACCGCGGGCTCGTTCTGCTCGGTCAGATAGCCCGGCAGGTACAGCATGTGACGGATGGGATTGGCGCGCCCGGACAGCAGGTTGAGCAGCTCGCCCTCCGGAAAAACGACCAGGCCGTCTCCCTCGCGGGTGTGCCCTCGGACCGCCGCCGCGACGGCCTCGATCTCCCGCGCCAGCGTCGGACGCGCGAAGAGCATTCCGGACGTCCCCGCGATGGGCACGCCTTCGATCGAGACGTACTGCCAGGCGCGTCCGCAAAACGCCAGCACGACCAGGCCCGCGACGGTCAGCCGCCACGCCGCTGCCAGCCGCGTGCGCGCGCCGCGGTGACGCTCCCGCGCCAGGGCGAGGTGCAGGAGCCCGGCGGCGCAGACGAATGCGAAGAGCAGCGGAGGCGCGACGTAGGCGGAGTCGCCGATGTGGAAGATCCGGCGGTAGCAGAACCCCAGCCCGAGCAAGCCGCACACGGAGAGCGCCGCTGCGCCGCTGCCGCGGCGGCGGGAGAGGCCGCACACGAGCCCAGCCAGACAGACGGCGGGAGCCGCGCTGAAGAGCACGGCGCCGCCGGCTCCCCCCGCGAGCGCGGTGACGCCGAGCAGCAGGAGCACGGGGACGAGCGCTCGCAGCACGCGCGTCCGGCTCTCCCCGGCGGGCCGCGCCAGCATCGCGGCGAGCAGGAAGACCCCGACCCACATCGCAGCCGAGTAGAAGAGCTCGGGAAGGCCATGGCCCAGATCCCGGACTCCCGAAAATGCGAAGAGGAAGTGCCGCGTCTCATCCGGCAGCCCCGTCAACAACACGTGCCCGTCGCGAATCACGGCATCGACCCCGGCGGCGGCCAGGAAGACGCCGAGCCCGATCCCGAACGTCGCGGCGTATCCCGCCGCGGCGAAGAGCGCCGGGACAAGCCCGTCTTTCCGGCAACGCCTCGCCATGACGCACGCGAGCGCGGCGCCCGCGATCGCCGCGACCCCCCACTCGGTGCGGCAGAGCCCGGAGAGTCCCGCCAGCACTCCGGCCAACAAAGCCGTCCTCTGCGACCGCTTTCCCGTCGTGCTCGCCGCCACGGCCACGGCCGCGAGCGCGAAGGCGCCGGCCTGCCAGATGCGATAGCCCATCCCCAAGAGCGCCCCTCCGGCGTTGGGCATGAAGACCAGCGCGGGAATCGCCAGCGCCGTCCAGAGCCGCGCGTCCCGCCTCCCCGTCACGCGCGCGAGGACCGCGTACAGCGCGGCCAGCGTTCCGGCGGCCGTCGCCGCGCCCGCGGCCACGAGGCTCGCGAAGCCGGATCCGAAGAGCCGGAAGAACAGGGCCTGGAAGTACGGCGTGAAGGGCCCGAACCAATACACGACGTCGCGGTACAGGAGCCCGCCGCGCGACAGCGCATCCGGGACGATCCACTCCCGTCCGGAATCGATGAGCGGATCCGACCAGCGTCCCCTCGACACCACGAAGAGGGCGGCCGTGGCGGCCAGGAGTACGGCCAGGCCGGCGGCGCGGCGCCGATTCACGTCACGACCGCCGCCTGGTCCAACCAGCGGCGCCAGGCGCCGGTCTCCTGGAGATCAAGCATCGCGTCGAATCCGGGATCGGAAGCTCGGGCCGCCACCGCAGAAGCGGATCGGTCATGGGACGGCCGGCCGAACCGACTCGCCGTTCTTGTAGACGTCATCGATCCGGCGCACGGCCTTCAGATCCCGGATGGGATCCTCGGCGAGAATCAGAAAGTCCGCTCGCTTTCCGGGTTGGAGTGTCCCGCGGTCGGAATCGATGTCGAGCGAGCGCGCCGCGGTTTCCGTGGCCGCCCGGATCGCATCCAGGGAGGAGAGCCCCGCCTTGCCGTACAGGTCCATCTCGATGGAGACCCCCAGGCCCGGAAACGCCCACATGTCGGTTCCCAGCGCCACGGGAACTCCCGCCGCGTGGAGCTTGCGGAGGTTCTCGCGCAGGACGGGCAGGCGCCCGCGGAGGAACGCGACGTTCGGAAACTTTTCGCGGTAGCCGGCCGAATACGCCGGCGACCGGTACCGCGCGAGGATCGCTCCCGGAAGGCCCTTTTCGGCCGCCGGATCCGCGAGGACGCCGTCCACGAAGCCGCGCGTGTCGGCCAGGAACTCGAAGATGTCCATCGTCGGGACGTAGAAGACGGGCCGGCTCTTCATCACGGCGATCGTCGCGTCATCCAGCGGATCCACCACGCCGTGCGCGAGGGCGGTCGCGCCGGCGGCGATCGCCGTCCTCGCGTCGGCGAGGGTCGGGGCGTGGACGATGGCGCGGAGTCCCCCCTCGCGCGCTTGCCCGATCAACGCCGTCGCGACCGGCGCCGCGAGCTTGGGCAGCGGCGGCAGGGGCGCGCGGCACCAGCCCATGTCGTCGAGCATCAGTTTGATCTCGCGGGAGCCCAGCTCCTTGGCCTTGCGGACGGAGTCTCGCGCTT
>JBDTXY010000192.1:0-5763 GCA_040005945.1 Acidobacteriota bacterium | reverse complement strand
GACTACCTCGTCGTGGCCGCGGGAGCCAGCCACGCGTACTTCGGCCACGAGGAGTGGGAGACCTATGCGCCCGGCCTCAAGAACCTCCAGGACGCGCTCGAGATCCGGCGGCGGATCTTGACGGCGTTCGAGGCGGCGGACCGCGAGCAGGTTCCCGAGCGCCGTGCGGCGCTGCTGACGTTCGCGATCGTGGGAGGAGGGCCCACTGGAGTCGAGCTCGCGGGAGCGATCGGCGAGATCTCCCGGCACGTCGTCGTGGACGATTTCCGGCACATCGATCCGCGCGAGGCGAAGATCATCCTGATCGAAGCGGGACCGCGCATCCTGCCGGCCTACAAAGAAGAGACCTCGCGCGCCGCCGAATCCGCGCTGCGGCAGCGTGGCGTCGAGGTCCGCACGGGTGTCCCGGTCACCGCGGTCGACGCGGACGGCGTGCGGCTCGGCGCCTCGGAGAGGATCGGCGCGAAGACCGTGCTCTGGGCGGCGGGTGTGGCGGCCTCGCCGATCGCGCGCAGCCTCGGAGTGCCGCTGGACCGGAGCGGCCGTGTCGTCGTGGAGCCGGACTGCTCCATCCCGGGCCATCCCGAAATCTTCGTCATCGGGGATCTGGCGCTCTACCAGCATGCCGGGCCTCGCCCGCTCCCGGGATTGAGCCCCGTCGCGATGCAGCAGGGTCGGTACGCGGCGCGCGCCATCGGAGCCCGCATGCGGGGATCGGCGATCCCGCCCTTTCACTATTTCGATAAGGGCACCATGGCGGTGATCGGGCGCGCCGCCGCCGTGGCCGAGATCGGGGGGATCCGGCTCTCCGGGTTTCCCGCTTGGCTCGCCTGGTGCTTCGTGCACATCTTCTATCTGATCGGCTTTCGCAACCGTTTCATCGTGATGTTCGAATGGGCGTGGGCGTACGCGAGTTGGCAGCGGGGAGCCCGGCTCATCACGAACGACCTGGACACGCCCGGAACGGGATAGGATCCCCCGCAATCCGGAGGTTCCCATGCGTTGCCCGCGCACATTCGGAGCCGTCTCGCTGGCTGCCTGGCTGGCGGTGTCCTGCGCGGCGCGCGCTCCGCGATCCGGAGAGCATCCGCCCCCGTCTTCGCCGCCCGCGAGCCCGACACCAGCACCCGCTCCCCCTCCCGAGGCGAAACCGCACGCATACGCCTACCCCGCCCCGATGAAGGGAGACGTGGCCGACGATTACCACGGCACCCGGGTGCCGGATCCGTACCGCGGGATGGACAACGCCGAAGACCCGGCGACGGAAGCGTGGGTCGCTGCCGAGAATGCGCTGACGCGCAAGCTCCTCGATCGGCCGGAGCGCGGCCCCATCGCGAAGCGACTCACCGAGCTCTACGACTACGCCAAGCTCGGCGTGCCGCTGCATCGCGGCCGCTTCTACTTCTACACGATGAACAGCGGCCTACAGAACCAGGCGGTCTGCTACGTGCAGGAGCGCCTGACGAGCACTCCCCGGCCGCTCATCGATCCCAATACGCTCTCTCCCGACGGAACGCTGGCGCTGACGAACACGTCACCCTCGCACGACGGGAAGCTCCTCGGCTACGCCCTGTCCCAGAGCGGCAGCGATCGCCAGGAGATCTTCGTGCGCGACGTCGCCACCGGCAAGGATCGCCCCGACCATCTTCAGTGGATGAAGTTCTCGCCGATCACCTGGACTCACGATGGGAAAGGCTTCTACTACTCGCACCTGCCGGTTCCGGGGACGGTGCCGCCCGGTGACGAGCACTACTTCCCCAAGCTCTACTACCACCGCATGGGCGACGCCCAGGACAAGGACCGGCTGATCTTCGAGAAGCCGACCGAGAAGGAAGTCGGCGTCAACTCCGACATCTCTTCGGACGGGCGCTGGTTGATCCTCTACGCAACCAAGGGCGCATCGAACAAGACCGAGATCCAGGTTGTCGATCTCCGGAAGCCCGGCGCCAAGCCCGCGATGGTCTTCAAAGGCTACGAATACGGCTACAACGTGGCCGACGTCGTGGACGGCCGCCTCTATGCCTGGACCGACCGCGACGCTCCGATGGGCCGCATGATCGCGGTGGACGTGGGCAAGCTCGCGCCGGGCTCGCCGGCCGACGCGCCGACGATCGAGGTGGTGCCGGAGTCCAAGGACAAGCTGGTGCTCGGCGGCATCGTCGACCGCAAGCTCGTTCTCGACTACCTGCACAACGCCGCGACGGTCTTGACCGTGGCGCGGCTGGATGGAACCCGGCTTGACAACATCCCACTGCCGGGGATCGGCTCGGTCGCCACGATCACGGGCGAGGCTCCGGACAAGGACATGTTCTTCGGCTTCTCCTCGTTCACGGAACCCACGACGACGTACCGCTACGTCCTCGCGACGAAGGCGCTGACCATCGTGCGCAAGCCCCGCGTTCCGGTGGACGCGGCCCGGTACGAGACCGAGCAGGTCTGGTACCCATCGAAGGACGGGACGAAAGTCTCGATGTTCCTGGTGCACAAGAAGGGCCTCGCCAAGGACGGCAACCGGCCCACGCTGCTCTATGGATACGGCGGATTCGCAGTCGCCATGACCCCGGCCTACAGCCCGCTGACCTACGTCCTCCTGGAAAAGGACGGCATCTTCGCGGTCGCGAACCTCCGGGGCGGCGACGAGTACGGCGAGGACTGGCACAAAGCGGCGATACGCGAGAAGAAACAGACTGTCTTCGACGACTTCATCGCCGCCGCCGAATGGCTCGTGAAGAGCGGATGGACGTCGACCCCCCGGCTCGCGATCCGCGGCGGCTCCAACGGAGGCCTGCTGGTCGCCGCGGTCGAGGAGCAGCGGCCGGATCTCTTTGGCGCCGTCGTCTGCCAGGTTCCCGTGGCGGACATGCTTCGCTTCCACAAGTTCACGCTCGGGCGGTACTGGATCGCCGAGTACGGGAACGCCGACTTGGCGGAGGACTTCCCGTTCCTCTACAAGTACTCACCGCTGCAAAACGTCCGAGACGGCGTCGCGTATCCCCCGACGTTGATCACCACCGCCGACACCGACGACCGGGTGGACCCGTCCCATTCCAAGAAATTCGCCGCGCGGCTGCAGGAGGCCGACGCCGGCAAGAACCCGATCCTGATCCGGATCGAGACGAAGGCGGGGCACGGCGCCGGCAAGCCCACCTCGAAGATCCTCGAGGAGGCCGCCGACATCTGGACTTTTGTTTTTTGGAGGCTGGGCCTGAGTTGACGGGGCTGTCCGAAACGTGGTTTCAAAAACGGGAGGCGTCATGAGACTCGATCGCCGATCTCTTCTGGGATCCCTGGGAGGCGCCGCCGCATGGGCCGCATTCCGCGCGGACGCCTTCGCGCGCATCGCCGACGCCGGCAAGGCGGCCGCCGGCAAGACGCCCGCCGCGGTGGCCGGGGACGAGGCCTACTGGGCCGAAATCGGCCGCGCGTTCGACGTGGACCGCACGATCATCAACCTCAACAACGGCGGATGCAGCCCCGCGCCCGCGCACGTGCTGGACGCGATGATCCGGGACCTGCGCTTCTCCAACGAAATTCCCGTGTACCACATGTGGACGGTGCTGGAGCCGCGCATCGAGTCCTGCCGCCGCGAGCTCGCCGCGGAGTTCGGCTGCGACCCCGAGGAAATGGCGATCACCCGCAACGCCTCCGAATCCCTGGAGACGCTGATCTTCGGCATCGACCTCAAGCCCGGCGACGAGGTCGTGGTCACGAACCAGAACTACGGCCGGATGCTGACCTCCTGGGAGCAGCGGGCGCGCCGGGACGGGATCATCGTCAAGACGATCTCCTTTCCCGTTCCGGTCAAATCCAGCGCCGAGCTCGTCGAAAAGTTCCGGCAGGCCTTGACGCCCAGGACGCGCGTGATCGAGGTCACGCACATCACGAACCTGACGGGACAGATCCTACCCGTGCGCGACATCGTGCGGATGGGCCGCGAGCGCGGCATCGAGGTGTTCGTGGACGGCGCGCACGCGTTCGCGCATTTTCCGTTCAAGCGGGACGACCTCGAGTGCGATTACTACGCGACCAGCCTCCACAAGTGGCTGTTCGCCCCGATCGGGACCGGGTTCCTCTACGTGCGCAAGGCCAAGCAGAAATCGATCTGGCCGCTCATGGCCGCGCCCCAGACCATGGACGAGAACGTGCGCAAGTACGAGGAGATCGGCACGCACCCCGCGGCCAACCACAACGCGATCGCCGTCGCCCTGGCGTTCCACCGCGGCATCGGAGCCGAGCGCAAGGCCGCCCGGCTGCGTCTCCTGCGGGATCGGTGGGCCAAACGCCTCCAGGCCGCGGACGCCCGCGTGCGGATCCTGACCCCGTTGAACGACACCGATTCGTGCGGGATCGGCTTCATGCACGTGGAGGGCATCGACACCGAGAAGCTGCAGGCCCATCTCTGGGACAAGCACCGGATCATGACGACGCCCATCGTCCACAAGGAGTTCAACGGCCTGCGCATCACTCCCAACGTCTACACGACGTTCGAGGAAGTCGACACCTTCTCGGGTCGCATGGAACAGATCCTGAAGACCGGCCTGCCCGCCTAGCGCGGGAAACGGGGAACTCTTTCGGGCCCGCGGTGTCCCTATCCACCGGAGGGATGCCATGAGACGTTGGGCTCGGTTCGGAACTCTGCTTGCGGGACTGGCCGCGGTCCCGGCGCTGATGACGGGCGCGGACGGCCAGGGCTTTGGGGTCTCGGTCATCGTGGACGGGAGGCCTGCGCCGGAATACGCGGCCCGGGGCCGCATCTACATCGAGGCGCTCCAGGGCAGGGAATTCGTCATCCGCCTTTCGAATCCTCGTTCGGAGCGCGTGGCCGTGGCCCTCTCGGTCGACGGCCGCAACGTCGTGGACGCCGGCCGCACGACGGCGCTGGGCGCCACGAAGTGGGTTCTCATGCCCGGCCAGACGATCGACATTCCCGGCTGGCAGGTCTCGGGGCAAACCGCCCGGCGGTTCTTCTTCACCCAGACCGCGCGCTCGTACGCGCACTGGCTCGGGGACACCGCCAATGTCGGGACGATCGAGGCCGTCTTCTTTCGCGCGAAACGCCGGCCGCCGGCGGTGGCGCGCAAGGACAGCCCGGTCATGCCGGAGACTCGACAAGAGGAATCGCTGACGGCTCAGGATCAGGGCGGCGTCGAGGGCGGTGTCCAAAGCGGCATCTCCGGCGGCGTTCCAGAGCGCGAGCAGGCCGCCGGCGCGCCGGCTCCTTCGGCCAAGAACCGCAAGGCGGCCGAGGCCGACCGCTTCGCCGCCACGGGCATCGGAGCGGAGACGAGCTTCCCGTTGGAGTGGGTCCAGTTCGAAGAGGATCCCGGCTCCGCCACCCGGATCGCGATCCGCTACGAGTTTCGCGAGCAACTGGTCCGCTTGGGTGTGTTTCCCCGCGAAGATGACCTCTCCGCGCGGGAGAACGCCCGGGGGTTCTCGCACGAATACGCACCCGACCCCTACCGCCGCCCATAGCCCCGGCCGAATCCGACTTAGAATCGCGCCGTCGCCCATCGCACGGCGCGATTCGCCATTGAGTCAACCGGAGAGGACCGACGAAGAGCTACTGGTCTCGGCGCGGCAAGGCGACGAGGAGGCCTTCGCCATTTTCCTCCGACGCCACACGGCCACCGTCCACCGCTGGATGGTGCGCGCCGTCGGCGCGGAAGACGCGGACGACATGACCCAGGACGTGTTCCTCAAGGCTTATCGCGGCCTGCCCCGGTTTCGGGGCGATGCGCCGCCGCGCGCCTGGCTGGCGTC
>JBDTXY010000191.1:0-5772 GCA_040005945.1 Acidobacteriota bacterium | reverse complement strand
CGACGAGGCGATCGGCGAGTTTCAGCTGGCGAGCAAGGACCCCGCGCGGGCCATCGAGTGCTGCAGCATGCTGGGGCATTGCTTCCTGGAGAAGGGCATGCCCAAGCTGGCGATCAACTGGTTCCGCAAAGGCCTGGAGTCTCCCTCGATTTCGGAAGCCGAGACCGCGGGGATGCTGTACGACCTCGGAGCCGTCTATCAGGACACGGGAGACACGGACCTGGCCTACAAGACGTTCCTGGAGGTGTTCGGCCTCAACACGAACTATCGCGACATCGCCCGCCGCGTGAAGGATCTCGAGGCCGTCCGCAAGAACTCGTGAGCGCCTCGTGACCGCGATTCCCCAATCGCCGATGGCCAATCCGCAATCGGCAATTCCGGGGCCCCTGCTCTCGATCGAGAACCTCTCCGTCGATCTGCCGGTGGCGCGGGTTCGCCGGGCGGCGGTGGAGGACGTGAGCTTTACGCTCTCGGCGGGAGAGTCCGTGGCCGTGGTCGGGGAGAGCGGGTGCGGCAAGACGCAGCTGGCGCGGGCGATCCTGGGGCTCCCGCCCGAAGGCGGCCGCGTCCGGGGACGGGTCCTGTACGCCGGGCGCGACCTCCTGAGCCTTTCGGAACGGGAGTGGCGGGACGTGCGTGGGCGGCACATCGGCCTGATGTTCCAGGAGCCCGCCTCGGCGCTGGACCCGGTGAAGACGATCGGGGCGCAAATCCGGGAGTCCCTGGGATTCCACGCGGATCTTTCGCGGGCCCAATCGCGGAGCTTAGCCCGCGCCGCGCTTCAGGAAGTGGCCTTTCCGGATCCGGACCGCGGCCTGGACGAGTATCCGCATCGCCTCTCCGGCGGCCTGCGCCAGCGAGCCCTGCTCGCGATGACTCTGGCCAGCGGACCCAAGATCCTGCTCGCGGACGAGCCCACGGCGTCTCTGGATTCTACCGTGGCCGCGCAGGTTCTGGACCTGCTGGACCGCCTGCGCCGCGAACGGGGCCTCACGATCCTCTTGATCACGCACGATCTGGGCGCGGTCGCCCGGCACTGCGACCGCGTGCTGGTGCTGTACTCCGGCCGCATCGTCGAAGAAGCCGAGACGCGGCATTTGTTTCACTCGCCGTGCCATCCGTACACGCGCGGCCTCCTGCGGTCCGTGCCCCGAGTGGCCTCCGCGATTCGGCAGCGGGGGCAACGGTACGAGGTGATTCCGGGAACCGTCGCGGATCTCTCGATGCGAACTGCGAACGCATGCGCATTCGCGCCGCGCTGTCCCGACCGGTTTGCGCCGTGCGACCAGAGTCAGCCCGAGCTCTACGGGACGGTCTCCGGCACCGCCCGCTGCTTTCTCTACGGCGGAGTTCCCTCGGGGAGACCGGCATGAGCCGGCTGGCCGCGGCCGTGGAACCGCTGCTCTCCGCCAGCGGGCTGACCAAGCGGTTCGTCATTGCGCGGGGGTTTCTGGGAAACGGGGGAGGATTTCTCCCGGCGCTTCGCGGGGTCGGCTTCGAGATCCGCGCGGGCGAGACGCTGGGGCTGGTGGGCGAGTCGGGCAGCGGCAAGACGACCGCGGGCCGCATCGTGGCGCGGTTGGTCGAGCCGGATGCGGGAGCCATCCGGTTCGGCGGCGAGGATTGGCTGGCTCTCAAAGGCAAGGCGCTGCGCCGGCGCCGGCGGGAGCTGCAGGTCGTATTTCAGGATCCGCAGACGTCGCTGAATCCGCGAATGCGGGTGGCCGACCAGATCGCCGAGCCGCTGCGCGTTCAAAGACTCGCCCGCGGCCGGGCGCGCGCCGATCGCGTGCGCGGGCTGCTCGCGGACGTGGGGCTGGCTCCCGAGATCGCGGACCGCTTTCCGTTCGAGCTCTCCGGCGGTCAGCGGCAACGCGTCGCAATCGCCCGGGCGCTGGCCACGGAGCCGCGGTTCCTGGTGTGCGACGAGCCGGTATCGGCGCTGGACGTTTCGATCGCCGCCCAGATCCTCAACCTGCTGCTGGATCTGCGCGAGCGCGCCGGTCTCTCGTACCTGTTCATCGCCCACGATCTGGCGGTCGTCTCGCGCATCGCGGACCGCGTCGCCGTCATGTACCTGGGCCGCATCGTCGAAGAGGGCGCCGTGTCCGAGATCTTGACCCGCCCGCTCCATCCGTACACCGTCGCGTTGCTGGCCGCCGTTCCGGATCCGGACCCCGACGCCTCGCGCCGGTTCGTGCGGCTCGCGGGTGATCCGCCCTCCGCCGTCGATCCTCCGTCCGGCTGCGCCTTTCACCCCCGCTGTCCGATCGCGCAGGCGCGTTGCCGCGAGGAGACCCCGCCGCTGACGACGGATGCGATCGGGCGGAAGTTTGCTTGCTTTTATCCGGGCGAAATGCAGTGATATGAAGGTTTAAGCGAAACATTCATCTCCCGGATGCGTAGATTGGGTGACAAAGGAGTCGTGGAATGAAGAGGTTTTGCAAGATCCGCGGAGCTCGCGTTGTGTTGACGGCGACGCTCCTCGTCGCGTTTTCGGGAGCGCTCGCGGCGCAGACGGGCCCGACCACCACGCAGACCGGCGCCAGGGTCTCGGCGCGGGCCGGCCAGCGTTCGCCGGTCGCGTTGCCGGCCCCCGAGCAGGACGGGATCCATCTCTCTTTGGACCAGGCGATCCGGGCCGCGATCGCGAACAACCAGGACATGGAGGTCACGGTCAACACGGCGGAGGCCGCGCAGTTCTTCCTGTTCCAGAACACTGGAATCTACGACCCGCTGCTCTCGGCCAGCGCGACGCGCGCGTCTTCCTTGCTTCCCGCCTCGACGCAGCTCTCGGGCGCCACGGACGTGTCCCGAGCCGAGACGGTGGACGCCAGCGCCCAGGTTTCGCAGCTGACCCCCTGGGGCGGCACCTATTCCCTGGGGATCGTCGGCAATCGGACCCGCAGCAACAGCACGTTCTCCTTCGTGAACCCGTCGCTTTCGGTGGGCCTGAGCCTGGGAATCTCGCAACCCCTGCTGCGCAATTTCGGCAAGCGTGCCACCAACATCCGAATCGACACGGCCCGCAACTCGCGGGACGCGCAGTATCAGAATTTCGTCCGCAGCGTGCAGACCACAATCGACTTCGTGGAGCAGGCGTATTGGGACCTCGTGTACGCGCGCGCCAACCTGTTGGTCAAGCAGGAGGCCCGGAACATCGCCGTCGAATTGAACCGCATTACGAAGATCAAGATCGACGTGGGATCGCTGGCCCCGATCGACATCGTGCAGACCGAAGTCGGCGTCGCGACGGCCGACCAGGACATCATCAACGCCGAGGCGGCCGTCGGTGTTGCGGGCGACCAGCTCCGCCGGCTGCTGAACTTTGAGGCCACCAGCGGCCAGACGCCGATCATTCCGACCGACGAGATCCGCTCCGAGACCCAGGCCTTCGATCTCGCGGGGGGCCTGAAGGTCGCCCTGCAACGGCGGCCCGAGATCCTCGCCCAGAGTTACGTGGTCGCCTCGGACGTGCTCAGCTACGAATACTGGCAGAACCAGACCCTGCCCCAGCTCGACTTGGTCGCCAACTACGGCCGAAACGGGCTGGGCGGCCGGTTCCTGTCGTTCAGCGATGACACGCCGCCGGTGGCCACGGTGATCGACAACACGAATTTCTTCGACGCCTCCCGTCAGATCTTCGACGAGAACTTCCGAAGATGGAGCGTGGGCTTCGTCTTTTCCTATCCGCTCTTCAACCGCGCGGCCCGCGGCGCCAAAGGGGTGGCCGAGTTCACGTTGCAGACCGAGCGGTCCCGGTTGACCGTGCTGCAGCAGGACGTCATCGTGGGCGTGCGCAACGCGCATCGCGCGATCGTCACGGCCAGCCGCCAGATCGTGGCGGCGTCCAAGGGACGGGAGCTCGCCGAACGCAACCTCGACGCGGCCCGCAAGAAGTACGACAACGGCATGACGACCTCCTTCGAGGTCTCCCAGATCCAGGCCCAGCTTTCCGATGCGAAGTCCAAGGAGTTGAACGCGCTGGCGATCTATCGAAAGGCCGTGTCCGCGTACCACAGCGCGATCGCGGACATCCTGGACTGGAAGGGCGTGCAGATCGAAGGGATCCCGGAGTCGTCTTCGCCGCGCGTCGACGCCAAGGCCGACGCCGAGCTCCTGCGCCGCGCGGTCGAGCACGCGCTCGCCGCGCCTTGACCGCCGAAGACGTACAGCCGCCGATCCCGGCGCCTTCGGATCCATGGGAGTCCAGCCTCCGTCGCCTGCTCGGAGCCTTCGTGGCCCCGTCGCGGACCTTCGCCTCCATCGCCCGCAAGCCCACGTGGATTTTGCCGCTGGCGATCGCGACGGGCCTCGCGCTCCCGCTCTCCGAGTTCGTCCTGTCGCGCACCGACTTCCGGAAAATGATGACGGCGCGGATGGCCGCGCGGGGAGCTCAACTCACCGAGAGCCAGATCGACGCGGTCGTCGAGAAGGCGCGCAGCCTGGCCTGGCTCGGGGGCATCGGCGCCCTCCTGATGCCCTCCATCCTGACTTTAGCTGTCGCCGGCATCCTTTGGGTCGGCTGTCAGGCCTTCGGGTGGGAGGTGCGGTTTCTCCAGTCCCTGGGGGTCACGTCCCATGCGTTTCTCCCCGCCACGCTGGGCTCGGCCGCTTTGATGGCCGTGCTGTGGAATCGGAACACGATCGATCTGGCGACGATCCGCGACGCGCTCCACACGAACCTGGGCTTTTTCGTGAATCCGCAGTCCGACCGCGCGCTGCACAGCCTGCTGGCTTCCTTCGACCTCTTTTCCTTCTGGGGAATGGGGCTGCTGGTGCTGGGGCTCTCGTCCGCCGCTAGGAGCTCCCGGGTCCGAATGGGCGTCCTGGTGGGCTCCCTCTGGGCCCTTTTCGTGCTCGGGAAGGTCGGCTTCTCCTTCCTGCTGCCCGTCTGAAGGGGCCGTCTTCGAAACAGGACGGAACGAATATTCGTATAGCCTGAGAGAGAAAGGGCCCCTCCCCATGCTGATCGACATCCGGGACATCACGAAGGTGTATGCGATGGGCGAGGAGAACGTGCAGGCCCTCGCGGGGGTCTCTCTCGGGGTGGAGCGGGGCGAGTACGTGGCGATCATGGGACCCTCCGGCTCGGGCAAGTCCACGCTCATGAACTTGATCGGCTGTCTGGACACGCCGAGCTCGGGCTCCTACATCCTCAACGGCCGGGAAGTCGCCCGCATGAGCGATGACGAGCTGGCCGCGATTCGGAACCAGGAGATCGGGTTCGTTTTCCAGACGTTCAATCTCCTGCCGCGCACCTCTGCCCTGCAGCAGGTCGAGCTGCCCCTGGTCTATGCCGGGCTGTCCCGCAAGGATCGCCGCGAGCGGGCGATCCGATCCCTCCAGGCGGTCAATCTGGGGGATCGGATGAACCATCAGCCCAGCGAGATGTCGGGCGGGCAGCGGCAGCGCGTGGCCATCGCCCGGGCGCTCATCAACGATCCCAGCATCCTGCTGGCCGACGAGCCGACCGGCAACCTGGACTCCCAGACCGGGTACGAGATCATGGCCCTCTTCGACGAGCTCAACTCGCGCGGCAACACGATCGTTCTGGTCACCCACGAAGAAAACATCGCCGCCCACGCGCGGCGGATCGTGCGGCTGCTCGACGGAAAGATCCGCGACGACCGCCCCAACGACCGCCCCGCGCCCGCCGTCGCCTCTGCTGCGCTACGGGATCTGCCTTAGGCACCGCCCCGCGGCTCGCCCGGGTGCGGGCTCGACCGCGGGACTGATCCCTTCGCTCACGTCGCTCCTCGGGGATCGCGT
>JBDTXY010000190.1:0-5773 GCA_040005945.1 Acidobacteriota bacterium | reverse complement strand
GACCAACAAGGCGACGGTCCTGCAGGAACAAAACCGCGTCGGCGTTGGCGGCAGCACCGGCACGGGCGTGATCCGAGAGGTTCAGAACCCGCGCGTCTATCGGTTCGCGGCGAGAGTCTCTTTCTAAGAACTTCGCTCGTCTTTTTATCGCCGCCGGGAATAACATTCCCGGCGGCTTTTTTTTGGTCACGATGATGATGTGGTCGAGGTCAAGGAAGCTCCGGCTGGCGGCCGGAGGCTTCGTGACGATTCTCGCGATCGCGGGAGCATGCCGGGAGAAAACGACGGTCGCGCGCGAGCCCGAGGGCGCGCGCGCCGCCGGGGCGCGGGCCCGCAACCCCGATATCCTGCTGATCACGATCGACACGCTGCGCGCGGATGCGCCCGGGTTCGCGGGGAACACGCGGGTCGAGACCCCGACCCTGGATCGTCTGGCGGCCCGCGGCACCGTCTTCCCCAACGCCCACGCGCACAACGTGGTCACGCTGCCGTCTCACACCAACATCCTGACCGGCCTTTACCCCTACCAGCATGGGGTCCGCGAGAACAGCGGCTTCCGCTTGTCGCCGCAGGTTCCCACCCTCGCGACGCTCCTGAAGGCGAAGGGCTACGCGACAGGGGCCTTCGTGGGGGGCTTTCCGCTGGACTCGCGGTTCGGCCTGAACAACGGTTTCGACGTTTACGACGATCGCTACCCGAAGGAGCAGGCGGCCCTCGAGTTCGAGATGCCCGAGCGGCCCGCGGCCGAAGTCATCGCCGCGGCCCGGAAATGGTATGCGGAACAAGACGGCCGGCCCCGGTTCCTCTGGGTCCATCTCTACGACTGCCACGCTCCCTACCGGCCGCCGGCGCCGTTTGAGGAGCGATATCGCGATCGCCCATACATGGGAGAGGTCGCGGCCGTCGATGCGGCCCTCGAGCCGTTGCTGACTCCGTTTCTCGAAGGCCAATCGCCGCCGACCCTGATCGTGCTGACGTCGGATCACGGTGAGGCCCTGGGCGGTCACGGGGAAGAAACCCACAGTCTTTTTGCCTATGAAGAAACGCTCAAGGTCCCGCTGCTCGTCTGGTTCCCGAGACGCGTCAAGCCCGGCGTCGACGGGCGCGCGGCGCGGCACGTGGACATCGCGCCGACGGTTGCCGAGGTGGCAGGCGTGCCGAGGGTCTCCGCCTGGCCGGGAGCCTCGCTGCTCGCGCCGCCGGCGTCGAAGTCCGACGATACGTCCTACTTCGAGGCGTTCTCCGCCGCCTACAACTACGGATGGGCTCCGCTGCGGGGAGTGGTCGCGGAGGGGTACAAGTTCATCGATCTGCCCATCCCCGAGCTCTACGACCTGAAGGCCGATCCCTCCGAGAGCCAGAACCTGGCTGCCGGCCGGCTCGACGAAGTGCGGCGCCTGCGACCCCGCATCCCGCCGGAATCGGCCATCGGTCGAGCTGCCGCCGCCCAGCCCGACTCCGAGGCCGCCGCCCGGCTGCGCAGCCTGGGCTACCTGTCGGGCGGCGCGTCTCTGAAGACTTCCTACACCGTGGACGACGACCCGAAGCGGCTGGTGGACTTGGACCGGGATATGCATCGCTACCAGGAGCTCTACCAGCGCGGCGACCTGGGCGCCGCGACGGCTTTGGCCCGCAAAGTCCTCGAGAAGAGGCCCACCCTCTTCCTTGCGTACGTGCATCTGGCGTTCCTGCTCCGCCGTAGCGATCAGCCGGCCGCCGCGCTGGAGGTCTATCGGACGGCGGTGTCGCGAGGCATCGCGGGGGAGGAGCTGCTGACCCACTACGGCCTGGCGCTCTGCGAGGCCGGTCGCCCGAAGGAAGCGGTGAAACTCCTGCAGCCGTTCGCCGACAGCTCCGAGCCCAACACGTTGAACGCTCTGGGAATCGCGCTGGCGGACGCAGGCAGCGCCCCCGAGGCGCTGATGATCTTCCAGAAGGTGCTGCGGCGGGATCCCGGGAACCTGGAGGCGCATGAGAACATGGGCATCGTGCGTCTCCGGGCGGAAGATCTCAAGGGCGCCCGAGACTCCTTTCTCCAGGCGCTGGCCATCGACGACCGGAGCTCGCGATCCTGGAACGACCTGGGGGTCGCCCAGGCGCGAATGGGCGATGAGCCGGCGGCCGTCGACTCGTGGAGCAAGGCGGTGGGGCTGGACCCCACCATGTACGACGCGCTCTTCAATCTGGGTTTGACGGCGGCGAAGGTCGGGCAGCCCGCGAAGGCGCGGGAGGCCCTGGAGCGCTTCGTCGCGTCGGCTCCCCGCGGGCGCTATCGCGCGGACATCGACAGGGCGCAGGGCGTCTTGAAGAGCCTGGCGGCACAGGCGTCCCCATGACGCGGACCGGCAGAGCCATCGCGACGGCCGCGGCCGTCCTGCTCCTCTGCGGGTCGTGCCGGAGCGGGAAGAAGACATATCCGGGCGCGCCCGTGATCCTGATCTCCATCGACACGCTGCGTCCCGACCATCTTCCCGACTATGGCTACCGCGACGTCCAGACGCCGCATCTGAGCGCCCTGCGGAAGGACGCGATCCTGTATCAGAACGCGTACTCCCACGTTCCCCTGACGCTGCCCTCCCACGCGGCTCTGCTGACGGGACTGCTGCCGTACGAGAACGGCGTGCGGGACAACGTGGGTTTTCGCCTCTCCTCCAGCCATCCGAGCCTGGCCACGCTGTTGAAAGCCCACGGCTACGCCACGGGGGCCGCCGTCTCGACCTATCTGCTGCGCAGGGAAACCGGCATCGCCGCCGGGTTTGACTTCTATGACGATCATCTCGAACCCGACGCCGTCGAGCGTCCCGGAGGGCAGGCGGAGGAGAGCCTCGAGCGCTGGCTGGATTCGCCATCGGCCTCCGGCGCTCCCGTCTTTGCGTTTCTGCACATCTACGAGCCGCATGCGCCGTACGCGCCGCCGGAGCCCTTCCGATCCCGCTACGCGAAACAGCCCTACGACGGCGAGATCGCGGCTTCCGATGCGATCGTCGGCCGGCTTCTGGATTTCCTCAAGAAGAAGAATCTCTACGATGCGGCGATCGTGATCGTCTTGTCGGACCACGGAGAGGGTTTGAACGACCACGGGGAGGAAGAGCACAGCGTCTTCCTGTATCGCGAGGACATCCGCGTCCCTTTGTTGGTCAAGCTCCCGCGCTCGCGATCCGCCGGGCGGACGATCGCGGCTCCCGTGGCGCTGACGGACGTGTTTCCGACCGTGGCCGCTCTGCTGGGAATCGACACCGGCGCGCCGCCGCGCGTCGATCTGATCCACGCCGGAGAGAAGAAGACGGATGCCGACCGGCGCATCTACAGCGAAACGCTCTATCCGCGCCTGCATCTGGGCTGGAGCGATCTGTCCTCGCTGACCGACTCGCGGTTCCAGTACATCGAGGCCCCCCGCCCCGAGATCTACGACCTCGCCTCTGACCCGGGCGAGAAGCAAGACCTCGCGCCGAGTCTGCCGCCCGCCTTCCGGACGATGCGCATCGCGCTCCAGAAGATCAATCGCCCGTTCGTCGCGCCCGACGCCTCCTCTGAGGAAGAGCTCAAGAAGCTGGGCTCGCTCGGCTACGTCACGATCTCGGGCTCCGGCGCGCAGGAGAAGAACCTGCCCGACCCCAAGGATCGGATCGGCTCGCTCCACTACTACAAGAGGCTCTTCGAGCTCTTCTTCGCAAAGCAATACGCGGAGGCGGCCTCGGCCGCGCAACAGCTCCTGGGGCGGGAGCCCAGGATCATGTCCGCCTGGATGATGCTGTCGGAGAGCCTGGACAAGGCCGGCCGCGGCGACGAAGCGGTTCGGGCGCTCACGGAGGGAATCGCCCAGGCCGGCCAGAGCGGCGTGGGTGAGGAGATCTCCTCCGCGTACGAGCAGCTGGCCGCGTTGCTCTCCCGGCGCGGCGATCGCGCCGGCGCGGAACGGGTCCTGCGGGAGGCCCTGGAACGGCATCTGGCCACGGGGCGGATCCGGCAGGAGCTGACGAAGATCCTGACGGAATCCGGGCGCGCTGCGGAGGCGCTGGTGATCCAGGGCCCTCTGTCCGAGAGCCATGATGCGGGCGCCCTCGACGCCCTCGGGGTCTCGCTGGCGGAGGCCGGCCAGCTGAGGCAGGCGCGCGAGGTCCTCCTTCGAGCGCTCGAGGTCGAACCCGGGAACGAGGACGTTCTGTCACACCTGGGCACGCTGTCCATGCGCGAGAAGAACCCGGCCGCCGCCCGGGACTGGTTCGAGAAGGCCCTCCAGAGCAACCCCAGGCTTCCCGGAACGCTGACCTCGCTCGGGACCGTCCAGGTCCAGCTCGGAGACGAGCCGCAGGCGCTGGAATCCTGGAAGAAGGCGCTGGAGCTGGATCCCAAGCAATACGAGGCGCTCTTCAATCTGGGAGTCTTGACGGGCCGTCATGGCCAGCTCGCGCAAGCGCGCCTGTATCTGGAACGGTTCGTGTCCACCGCGCCTCGCGACGGATATCCCGAGGAGACCGCCGAGGCCCGACGACTTCTCCAAGGTTTGAAATCAAAATCTTGAAGTCGCTAAACAGCGCGTAAAACCGGGGCGAAATGAGGACTCCTCGTGGTAGCTTTGGTGAGGTTTTCCGGAGTTCAGCGATGAACCGATTCCTCGTGCTCGCCCTGGCCGTTCCCGTTCTCGCGGGCGCCGGCGCGGTCGGTCAGGAGCCGCAGTCTCCGGTTCGGGAAAGCGCCGAAGTTCTCCTCGTCGAAGTCCCCGTGCGGGTGACCGGGCGCGACGGACTGCCCATGCGCAACTTGACCGCCGCTGACTTCGAGCTCTTCGACGACGGCAAGAGGCAGTCGATTGTGGGCGTGGACTCCATCGACCTGGCCGAGAAGTCGGCCGCGGAGGGCCTGCCGCTCAACCCGGCCGCCCGCCGCCGCTTCCTGATCCTGTTCGATCTCTCGTTCTCGCGCCCCAAGGCGCTTATGGCGGCCCGCGACGCCGCTAAGGAGTTCGTCCTCTCCGGGATCTCCGACCAGGACCTCGCGGCGGTGGCCACGTTCTCGCTCGACACCGGCGTCCGACTGATCATCAATTTCTCTTCCGACCGCGTTCAGGTCGCGCGGGCCATCGACACGCTGGGCTTGTCGACCTCGCTGGCGAAAGAAAAGGATCCGCTGGAAGTCGTCTTCGACACGTCGCTGCTGGTTCGGAGGGCCTCGGGATCGGTGGCGTCGGGGGGCCGCGCCGCCAACACGTCCGACGCCGCTCTGCTCGAGAGCCTCGAGACGCTCAAGGCGATGGGACGGGCGGCGGATGATCGCTACGCCCGCGCGCGCATCGGACGGTTGTTCTCCTCCTTCGACGATCTGGCGGCCGTGCTGGACATGGTGGGAGGGCGCAAGGACATCATCTACCTTTCCGAGGGTTTCGAGAGCCGGTTGATCGTGGGGACTCGCGACACCGAGCAGGAGAAGGAGTGGATCACCTCGGGCGAGCTGTGGAAGATCGACAGCGACAAGCGTTTCGGCAGCAGCGCGGTGCAGAACGAGCTGGACCACATGAGCGCCCTCTTTCGCCGTTCCGATTGCGCGATTCACGCCGTGGATCTCTCGGGAATCCGCACGGACGCCGACGTGTCGTCGCTCGCGCCGGCGCGCCCGGACAACTCTCTGTTCGAGCTTGCGCAGGGAACCGGTGGCGAGGTCCTGCGCAACTCGAATGATTTCGGCGTGGAGCTCGCCGACGTCATCCACCGCACCAATCTGGTCTACGTCCTGGCCTTCCGCCCGGCGCATGCCGGCGGCGAAGGGAAGTTTCACG
>JBDTXY010000189.1:0-5773 GCA_040005945.1 Acidobacteriota bacterium | reverse complement strand
GGCGCGTCGAGCGCCGCTCCAGATACCCGAAACTCCTCGTAGAGGGCGTCCCGGATCATGCGGGCGACGTGGCCTGCCTTTCCGTTGCCGATCGGCCGGCCCTCCACCGAGACGAGGGAGTGCGTCCAGAGCGTGGTCGACGCCAGGAACACTTCCTGCGACGCGTACATCTCTTCGACCGTGAACGCGCGCTCTTCCACGGTGAGCCCGATCTTGCGCGCGGCCTGGATCGCCGCTAGCCGGGTGACGCCCGGCAAGATCCGCGGCCCGGTGGGCGCCGTGCGGAGGACTCCCTTGGCGACGCTGAAGAGATTGGCCTTGGTCGCCTCCAGCGCGAACCCGTCGCGGACCAGGATGGCGTCGATGGCGCCGGCCTCGCGCGCTTTCTGGGCGGCCAGCACGTTGGGCAGGAGCATGACGCTCTTGATGTCGCAGCGACCCCAGCGTTCGTCGGTCAGCAGGATCGCCTTCCCCCCATCCGGAGAGGGCGGCGGATCGGTGCGCCGGGCGAAGGCGAACACCGTCGGGGTCGTCCCCTCCGGCGGGAATGCGTGGTAGCGCGGCGCGGCGCCTCGCGAGACCTGGGCGTAGACGAACGCGTCCTGATCGGTCAACCCGTTCTCGGCCAGGAGCCGCTCGCCGACCGAAGGGAAGAAGTCCGGCGCGGCGCCGATCGCGATCGCCGTCAGCCCCTCGCGCATGCGCTCGACGTGCTCCGCCAGCCGATACGGCCGGCCCTGGTCGTACCGCACGACCTCGTAGATGGCATCGGCGAAGAGAAACCCGCGGTCCAGCGGGGAAATGGCCGCATCTTTCTCTTCGACGAACCGGCCGTTCAAGTAGACGATCGCCATCGCCCGAATGCTATCAAGGCCTTTCCGTAGACCATCGCCTGTCATCCCGAGGAGCGCAGCGACGAGGGACCCCTTTCGGAGCTACGGCTTGACTCGAAAGGGGTCCCTCGCGGAGCCTGTCCCGAGCGAAGCCGAGGGGCTCGGGATGACACCGGAGCGAAACTCTCGCACCGCGCGCGCCAGCTCCGCGTTCCCGGCCAGCCGGCGGTAGGCGTCCTCGGCGACGGGAAGGCGCTTCTCCAACGCCTCCCGGCGACCCGCGCGCATGAGGTCGCGTGCGGAAGACAGCGCTTCGCGGCCGGTCTCGAGGATCCGCTCGACCAATCGGTCGGTCTCCTCGGGCAGCCGCGTCTCGGAAACCGACCGGGATACGAAGCCGGCCGCAGCCGCCTCCCGGCCCGAAAGGATCCTGCCGGACAGGATCCACTCCGTCGCGCGCGCCTCGCCGACGCGGCCCGGCAGGAGCGCCGCCGCGCCGGGCGGGAAGCAAGCCAGACGGATTTCCGGAAAACCGATGCGGGCATCGTCGGTCGCCAGCGCCAGATCGCATGCCGCGACGATCTCGGCCCCGCCGCCCAGGCATGCCCCGGAGACCGCGGCCAGCGTGATGGCGGGAGTCCGCACCAGAGCCTCCAGGACATCCCGCATCGCCGCCAGCATCCGCTCGATCGGCGCGGGCTCGGGAACGTGATCGGCGACGTCGACTCCCGCGCAGAAGGCCTTCGGGAGCCCGGTCAGCACGAGGACCCGCGCCTCCCGGGCCAGCCCGATCTGGCGGGCGAGCGCGGCGAGGGAGGCCACGTCCAGTACGTTCACGGGCAAGACGGCGATCCGCAGGTCGGCGCGGCCCCGATCCGCCGACCAATCCAACCGGATCGCGTCCGGCGGGGTCACGGGGAGTGGGTGGGGACCGGCGTCGGACCCGAGCTCGCGCCCGGCGTCGGCTGCCGGGTGATCTTCTCTTTCATGACCTTGATGGCCGCCTTGACGTTGGCGATGTGGGCGTCGGTGAGCGGGACGTTCTCGATCTTGTTTTCGCCCGTCCGGATCTCGGCGTCCAACATCTCGTCGCGAATTCCGTGATCCACGATCTTCTTGGCGATTGCGGCGACCCGTCCGACGTAGGCCAGAGAGTCCGCGATTCCCGACACCGGTCCGATGGGGCCGTGTCCGGGCACCATCTTCTCCGGCGAGACTTTCGCGATGGTCGCCAGCGCCCGTTCCCAGCCCAGCGGATCCACGTCGGGTGACTGCATGAAAGGCAGCCGTCCGTTGGCGGCGACGTCGCCCGCGAACAGGATCTTTTCGTTGGCCAGGTACACGATGAGGTCGCCCTTCGTGTGCGCGGGACCCAGGAAATAGATCTGCACGTTGCGCAATCCGTCTACCAGGATCGCTCGCTCCGAGATGGACTCCACCACCGGACGCAGGTTGGCCTTCCCCGCGAGCGGGTCCGCGGGGTCCGTCGCCGCCTGGGTGACCGCCGCGAGCGCCTGGCCGGCCACGTTTTCCTGGCAGATCACGCGGGCCCCGGCCGCGACGAAGGCGCGAGCGCCGCCGCTGTGGTCGGCGTGTAAATGGGTCAGCACCAGCGCGCGGACCGGCTTCTTGGACGTCGTCTCCGCGATCAGATCCAGGATCTCTTTTCCGGTGGCCGCGTCGGCGCCCGAGTCCACGGCGATCACGCCGTCTCCGAAGAGAAACCAACCGACGTTGGCTCCCTTCAGAGGCTGCACGGCCCAGACTCCGTCGGCGATCCTTTCGGCCTTGGGCTTGTTCTCTTGGGCCCCCACGGGGCAGGCCAGGGCCGCCGCCACAGCGAAGACCAGGATTCCGGCGCGTTTTCTCATCGCAACGACTCCTTGTGACTGTATCTCTCCGAGTCCGGCAGCACAACGCGCGCGGCGGCCCGGAATTCCCGTCAGGCGTCGGGCGGCTGCGTCCTGCGGGCCCGCTCGCGCACGGCCTGGACGAACGCCGAAAAAATCCCCGCGGAGACCGGGTCCGCCGTCAGATTCTCGGGGTGCCACTGCACGGCGATCAACCACGCGGCTCGGGAGGATTCCACGGCTTCCGGAACGCCGTCCGGCGCCGTCGCCGACACCACGAGGGTCGGCGCAACCCGGGCGATGGCCTGATGATGGCGGCTGTTGACGGCGATGTCGGCGGCCCCCGCGATCGAGGCCAGCCTGGTCCCCGGCGCGATCGCGACGCGATGGTCCCGCCGCGTCTTTTCCTCTTTCGTCCGCTGGTGGATCACCAGGGACGGCCTCTCGATCGCGATGTCCTGCACGAGCGTGCCTCCCAGGGCGACGTTGACCACCTGGAGTCCCCGGCAGATGCCCAGGACCGGCCGGTCCAGACGCAGGGCTTGCTCCAGGAGCGCGAAATCGATCCGGTCCCGTTCGGCGTCGATCTCCACGTTGCCGCCCGGGAGCACCGGAGCCCCGTAACGCTGCGGATCCACGTCGATCCCGCCGCCCAGAAGGAGCGCGTCGAACGGCTCCCGCGACGGGGAGAGGGGCGTGACGACTTCGATCGCGGAGCGGGGCACGCCGGCCGCCGCGAGAGAGCGCAGGTAGTCGTTGGACTCGGAAACGTCCGCGTCGCGGTCCAGCGTCAGGGCGATGCGCATGCTCAAGGCCTCTCGAACAGCACCGCCATGCCCATGCCGCCGGAGACGCAGAGGGTGGCGATCCCGCGCCGCGCCTCGCGCCGCCGCATTTCATGGAGCAGGGTCGTCACGATGCGCGCGCCGGTGGCTCCGATCGGGTGCCCGAGGGCGATGGCGCCGCCATTGACGTTGACCTTCGAGAGCGGCAGCGAGAGCTCCCGGGCGCAGGCGATCACCTGCGCGGCAAACGCCTCGTTGAGCTCGATCAGATCGATGTCGGCCAGGGAGAGCCGGGTCTTCTCGAGCAGGGCGCGAATCGCGGGAACGGGTCCGATGCCCATGCGCGCGGGCTCGACCCCCGCCGACGTCCACGCGGCGACCCTGGCCAACGGCTGGACCCCCGCCTTCTGGACCTGCTCTTGCGTGGCCAGGATCACGGCCGCGGCTCCATCGGTGATCCCGGACGAATTGCCGGCGTGGACCGTTCCCTCCGGATCGAAGACCGGCGCCAACCGCGCCAGCGACTCCAGCGTCGAGTCGGGACGTGGATGCTCATCCTGCGAGATCTCCGCCGTTGCCTTCTTCCCGGTGACGGTCACCGGCGCGATCTCGCCGGCGAACCGGCCCTCCGCGATCGCCCGGCCGGCCCTCTGCTGCGACTCGACCGCGTACGCGTCCTGCTCGGCGCGCAAAATGCCGTACTCGCGCACCAGGTTTTCGGCGGTCTCCCCCATCAACTGGCCGCAAAGGGGGCACAGGAATCCATCGCGGTACATGCCGTCGACGACTTCGGCGTCTCCCATGCGCATGCCGAAGCGGGCCCCGGTCAACAGGTACGGCGTGGCCGACATGCATTCGGTCCCGCCGGCCAGCACCACGTCGTTCTCGCCGGCGCCAATCGTCAGGGCGCCCAGGGTCAGGGCCTTCAGGGACGACGCGCACGCCTTGTTGACCGTGAACGCCGGGACCGCATCGGGGATCCCAGCCCGATGCGCGACCTGGCGCGCCGTGTTGGGACCGCCTCCGGCCTGTCGCGCGTGTCCGAAGATTGTTTCGTCGACCGCGGCCGGGGGCAACCCCGAGCGATCCAGCGCCGCCCGGGCGGCGACCTCGCCCAGGTCCGCGGCGCTCAAGGACGCAAAGGCACCGCCAAACTTGCCGATGGGGGTGCGGGCGGCCGAGAGAACGAAGACGGGACGCATGGGAGCGGGAGATTATAAACGCAGGCCGATGCAAGTCCGGCCTGGCGCCGGGAGTCAGATGACCGGCAGGCGGACGGTGAACGTCGAGCCCTTTCCCACCTCGCTGTCGACCTTGACCTGTCCCTTGTGCGCTTCCACGATCCAGCGAACGATCGAGAGGCCCAGTCCCGAACCACTGGGGTTGGCGCGGCGGGAGCCCTTGCTGCGGAAGAAGCGCTCGAACACGTAGGGCAGATCGGCCTCCGGAATTCCCTCGCCCGTGTCCGACACCGAGAGCAGCGCTTCTCCCGGAGCCGATCCGACACGGACGCAGATCTCTCCTCCGGACGGCGTATAGCGCAGGGAGTTCTCGAGCAGGTTGTGCATCACCTGCTGGAGCCGGCCGGCGTCCGCGAAGACGCAGATCGGCGTCGTCGGCGTCGCCGCGCTCAACTGGATGCCCCGGTCGGACGCCTCCAGGGTCAGGTCGCGCACGATGTCCGACGCAAACTTTCCCAGATCCAGATTGGCGAAGGACAACGTGATGCGGCCGCTCTCGCCGCGGGTCAGGAACAACAGGTTTTGAGAGAGGCGCGTCAGGTGACGGACCTCGAGCAAGGCATTTCCGATCGCTTCGCGGTATTCCTCGGCCGGCCGATCCTCTTCCAGCACGACCTCCAGGGATCCGCGCAGGATCGTCAGCGGCGTGCGCAGCTCATGGGATACGTCCGCGATGAACTGGTGCTGCTCCTTCTCGGCGGCGGAGATCGCGTCCAACCGGGTATTGAGTCCCGCCACCACGGCGCGGATCTCCTCCGGCAAGTCGTCCGCCGCAATCCGCCGAAGCGGACGCCGGAGCGCCGTCTCGAGGCGCTCGGTCAGGACCGCGAGCGGCGAGGGTTTCTCTTCTTCCTCCGCGGCGGCGCCGAAGAACCGGCCCAGGACCTTGCGCAACCCTAGGCTCCCGCTCCGGGCTCGCGCACCCGATATCCCACCCCGCGAACCGTCTGAATCAGCTTCTCGCGATCCCCGCCGTCGATCTTCTTGCGCAGCGCGTTGATGTACACGTCGATGATGTTGGTGGAAAGGTCGAAGGAATCCTCCCAGATGCGCGCCTGGATCTC
>JBDTXY010000188.1:0-5776 GCA_040005945.1 Acidobacteriota bacterium | reverse complement strand
CGGGCGCGTGCCCTTCAGCCACCGCGACCTGACGGAGACGCTCGGGGACGAGAGGGAGGAGACGACGACGGACGGGCTCTCGGATCCCGAGTTCTACGGCTTGGTGCGCCTCTGGTCCTCGAGCTTTGGCCCGGGACTGGGGCGCCGGACCTGGATATCCGCGGTCTTCGGCGTCAAGACGCCGTGGGGCCGCAACGACATTCGCCAGGACGGCGCTCGCGTCGATGAGCATGCCCAGTCCGGAACCGGCTCGACCGATCTCTTCGGCGGGCTGTCGAGCTTCTACCTCTTCGACGCCGACTCCGCCCTTTTCGCATCGGCGCAGTACCGGGGCACCGGGAGAAACGACTTCGGCTACAAGTACGGAAATACGACGACCGCCAATCTCGCCTATGAGCACAAGCTCTCGGAGGTCTTCGACGGGGTGGTCGAGGTGAACTTCCGACACGCCAAGCGCGACCAGATCGACGCGGAAGGGGAGGCCGATCCCAACACGGGCGGCAGCGTCCTGTATGTCACCCCGCGCGTCCTGGTGAACCTGGGCAAGGGCATCGTGCTGCGAATGGGGGTTCAGATTCCGGCGGTCAAGTGGCTCTACGGAGTCCAGGACGAGAAGCCCAACTTCAACGCGGGCCTGACGTTCCTGTTCTGATGGTCATCCCGGGCAACGACGAGAGACCCCTTCGGGCTGCAGGGTGACGTTGAAAGGGGTCCCTCGCTGCGCTCGGGATGACGGGGAGGAACGTCTGACGCGTTGCGGGAACGGCGAGAAGCGCCTGCCACGCTAGAGGTGGCGCGGCGACTCACTCGTCGGTGCCCGTGTCCGCGGTGGTCTTGCGTTTGGGGTGGATGGCGTAGCCCAGGAGAAAGACGACCCCGAGGGCGGCGTGCGTGTAGCCCGTCGCGCGCGCGGCGTTCCGCTCGACGAAGACCTGGATGAGATAGCCCGTCAGCGCGAGTGGGGCGAAGATCCAGAGCATGGCCGTGCCCGTGCGCCGTCCGCTGATCTCGCCGCTGCGAATGCGCGCGAGCGCGTGGCGACGCAAGAGGAGTCCGACGCCGAAGACCGCGAAGGGCGCGACGAGCAGATGCGCCTTCAGGAGGAAGGGCTGGAAGGGATGGCCGGCGCGCGAGTTCGGATCCGATCCGGGCACCCAATACTTGAAGATCCCGTAGAGCAGGCCCGTCACGGACACCGCCACGAGCGCGGCGTGATTCCACCAGGCCTCCCAGCGCTTCATCGCGGAACGCCGCCGGTTGGCGCGCTCGCCGGTGCGGGAGCCGCCGGCGCGTGGAGGATGCGGTGGAGCGCGAGCACGCGCCGCGCCGCGTCCGTCGTCGCGCGCACGGTGAGGGTCGCTCCTGTGACGGGATGGATGCCGCGTTTGGTGGACAGCTCGTCGTTCAAGGGCTTGCCCGCGAACTGCTCGTACCAGCGCGCGCGCGGCAGGTACTCTTCCGGTTCCAGAAACGAGAGGACCTCGATCCGGGCGATCGCGCCCGACGGATCCACGACGACCATGATCGTTTCCGGCATCGTCCGCACGACGTGCGTGTCGAAATAGGCCGTGCCCGTTTCGTTGCCGTCCTTGGACGCGACGAAGTAGGAGACCAGCGCCGACGGCGCCTCCTCGTCGCCCGACAGCTTCTGAGCCGCCTTCTGCTGCTCGGGCGTCAAGAAGGCCGTCTTGCGCTGGATCGTCGCGCCGGGGAACGCGAGCTTCAAAGCTTCCTCCTGGGTCAGGAAGACCTTGGCGAGAAGCGTCGCGGCGGCGAGCAAGACTATTTGAGCGGCGCTCGACGCGCCGACGAGAGCAGAGAGTGGTCCTCGTCTCATCTTCATCATGCCGGCTCTTAGAAAATGTATCCGAGTCCGACGTTGAACTGGTTGACGCCCGTTCGCGCGGCGTTGCGGCGTTGCTGCCAGTCGGCCTTCAGGACCAGCCGGCTGATCGGATAGTACGAAAGGCCCAGGGTCAGCTCGCGGACGTCGTTCTCGGGATTGCGCTGGAAGCCGGTGGGAACGCGGTGCTGCGTGTCGTACTCTTCGTAGCGCACGAAGGGGAGAAGCGCGGCCCTGGACGACGGAGCCAACGAGAACAGATCGAACGCTCCCTGAACGTACCAGCCCTGCTGCACGCTGCCGATGGACTCGTCTCCCTCGAAGCTGTTGAGCTGATTGATCAGCGCCGCTTCGTCGATCGTGGTGTGCGCATAGAGCCCGCGCAGCCACAGTCCGCGCCACCGCCAGTCCGCGTGCGCGTCGACGACGGTGGTCAGGCCCTTGATGTCCTGGCCCGAGGGCGTCACGCGGCCCTGTCCCGAGTCGCCCGTGAAGAGCGCCGCGCCCACCGTCAGACCCGGCACGCCCACGAAGTCCAGCCGGCCGGTGAAGGCCCAGTTCGTGGCCAGCGCCTCGGACCCCTCCTGCGAGCCCTCGTGAATGCCCGCGTCGGGCGAGAATCCGGCGGC
Organism: Acidobacteriota bacterium; assembly: GCA_040005945.1. Lineage (GTDB taxonomy): Bacteria > Acidobacteriota > Thermoanaerobaculia > UBA5066 > Gp7-AA6 > DAHUXD01. Next base: position 3,304 of record JBDTXY010000188.1, on the reverse strand, counting down.
GTTCAATCCGTTAACAAGGTAGCCCCGGTACGTGAACGGCCCCGCCTCGCCATAGACGCCGAGCCCGATCTCGCGCCAGGTCGAAGGGATGATCACGTCCTCCACGTCCGGCCGCCGGACGCCCAGAAAGGCCGTCGGCTCGTGCTGCTCGTTGACCAGTCCCATCGGAATGAGCATGAGACCCGCGCGCGCGTTGAAGGCCCGGGAGTTCATGTAGTCGATGTAGGCGAATTCGACCTCGGCCTCGCCGCCCTTGTCGGAGGCGACGACCGCGTTCTCGTACTCGATCTCGGTGTTGAGCACGAAGTGCCGGTCGAACTTGTAGCCCAGGTACACGACCGCGCGCGCCACGGTGACCTGGTCGTCCCCGCCGGAGGGCTCGCCGCTCTGATTGTTCTTGCCGAAATTCTGGTACGTGACCTCTCCGTAGCCGCCGATCGATACGCCGCTCTGCCGGTTGTAGACCTTGGCGGCCGAGAGCCCGAGGCCGAAATGTTGCGCCGTCGTTTGCGCCGTCATCCGCGCGGTCTCGGCCGGGACATCGCCGGCCGGCGCCGGCCCGGGTGCCGCGGCCTGAGCTCCCCCTTGCGCGGCCTCGCCGATCTTCATGGCCTCGATCTCCTGCGCGAGGATGTCGATCCGGCGCTCGATCTCGGCCAGCTTGGCGTCGGCGGCGCTGCCGGCGGAGGCGGCCTTCAGGGCCGCGACCTCGGCGCGCGTGTCGTTGAGCAGTTTCTCGAGCCGTTGGATGCGCTCCTCCGGCGAGCCGGGAGCCGGCGCGGGCACGGGCGTTTGCGCCGCGGCCGCCGCGGCGGCGAGGACGAAGACGCCGGCACTGAGCCATTGCGAGATTCGGAACATGAAGGTCCCTCCTCTAAGGTGAAGGGGTTGCGGGCGAATGGGTCGTCAGGCCGCGGACGATCGTGGGGTCGGCTGAGAGAACGTGGTCCAGAAGTCCGGGCGACGCGATCGCCTCGAGGTGGTCGCCGCGATCGATCAAAAACAAGACGTCCTGCGCCACGCCCTCGCGGCGGAGCCTGTCCGAAAGGGCGAGCCCTTTCGAGGGCCCCAGGACGAAGAAGGCCGTCGAGAGAATGTCGGCGATCAGCGCCGAAGGCGCGATCACGGTAGCCGAACCGAAATCCGGCGCCGGCTCACCGGTCCGGGGGGTCAACTCGTGCCCGATCCGCCGCCCGGCGATCGTGCGTCCACGCTCCGAGTTGCCGGAGGTGGACACCGAGAGATTCGTCAGGGACAGGGCCACGACCGGACGTTCGCGCTCTCGAGGATGCGCGATGGAGATCGTCCAGCGTCCGGCGGAGTCGTCCGTGCCCAGCGCCAGCGTCTGCCCGCCCAGGTCGATCAAGGCGTTGGCGACCCCGGCCTGGGCCAGTCGCTGCGCCGCTCGATCCAGGGCATAGCCCTTTCCCCAGGCGCCTTCGTCGATCCCCGCGGCCCCGTTCAGACGCGCGGCCCGCCCGCGCGCCGCGTCGATGCGGAAGTGCTCCGGTCCGGTGGCGGCGACAGCGCTTGCCAGCTGCTCCGGAGAGGGGACTCGCCCCGCCCCGCGCAGATCCCAGGCCCGCATCAGAGGCGCGACCGTGGGGTCGAACGCGCGATCGGTGCGGCCGGCCCACCGCAAGACCTCCGCCAGCACCGTCGCGATCTCCTGGCCGACGGCGACCTCCTCGTTGACCGAGGCGTCGTTGAGCCGCGAAAGCGGGCTTTGCCTCCAGGTCGTCAGCAGGTCCTCGATGCGGCGCATTTCCTGGACGACGATCTCGGAGGCCTCCAGGCCTCTGGCGCGGTCCTCCGCCACGACCGAGACGTCCAGCGCCGTGCCCATCGCGGCCACGCGGCGATCGACGCGGACCGGCGGGGTCAAGGCGGCGCAGAGGGCCAGGGCCGCGATCATCAGTTGCCCAGCCGCCGCCGTCCGGTCATTTCCCGCGACTCCAATCCAGACTGAGATTCAGTCTCAGTCGCAGACCATATGCCGCGGGGCTGCTTTCGTCAAGATGCGCGATAGACTCGCCGGACACGGCATGAAGAGAATCGACCGGCTTGCCTCTCGGGTCCGCGCGAGCCTCGGGCGGCGGGGCCGGATGGCCCAAATCCCGCCCCTCCTCGGACGCTGCGTCCGAATGGGCCTGTGGGTCGGGCTCGTGATCGGACCGCTGTCGTCCGGCTGCGCGAGCCAGCCGGGGCCCTCCGCATCCGCGCCGGCCGCCGCGACGCCCACGCGGGCGCCGACTGTCCCTCGACCCCCGGCCTCCCTGGTTCCGGATCAGCCCTACACGGGGACGCCCCGGCCGGCCGACCGGCCATATCTCCGAATCCTGCGGCTTCGCGAGGAGGGGCAGTCCAACGAGACGCTGCTGGAAAAAGTGCGCGGGGAAAGCGTGCTCTTTTCGCTCTCGACGTCGGAGATTCAGAAGCTTCGCGCCGCCGGCGTGTCGGAGAACGTGATCGAGGCGATGCTCGCCTCCGGCCGCCAGAGTCGGACGCCGACGCCTACGCCGCGTGGGTCTTGACGGAAGTCGGGGCATGCCCGCCGCGGCGGCGCTTCCACCAGAGCCGGGCCATCCATAGCGTGGGAACGACCGCGAGCGAATAGGCCAGCACGTGGCCGATCACGCCGTCGGGTCCGAGGATCTCGGTGGCGTCGTGGATCGCTTGAGACGACGGGAAGACGCGAGCCTCGGCGAGCTCGTGGACGCCGTAGAGGACCAGCTGCACCAGGAAGATCGCCAGGAACACGGCGGACACGTTCAGGATCGCCCGGAAGTCCACGGTTTTCCCCAGCCGCGTCCACAGCACCCCGATCGCGCCCGCGGCGATCAGCCCCAGCAGAAGTCCCGTCAGCACCGCCGTGGATTTGAGCTGGAACAACGCCGTCGCGATCAAGAGCGCCGTCTCCATTCCCTCGCGCGTGATCATGAGCAGCGCGAAGGCGAAAACGCCCCAGAACGCGCGGGTGTGGTCGGACAGCCCGGCCTTGGACTCGATGCGCGCTTCGATGTCCTGCTTCATGTGCTTGGAGATCCGCTTCATGTAAACCAGCAGGCTGCCCACCAGCGCCGCGGCTGCCAGCGCCAAGATGCCCTCCCACAGGGACTGGTTGGCGGCTTTCGAGAACAGAAACCCCGCGCCCGCGCAGGTCAGCACCGAGACGCCGATGGCGGCATAGACCGCCCGCGCGAGCTGCCCGCGGCCGGTCCGCTGCAGGTAGGACAGCGTCAGGGCGACGATCAGAAACGCCTCGATGCCCTCCCGGAGCGCGATGGTGAATCCCTGCCACATG
>JBDTXY010000187.1:0-5802 GCA_040005945.1 Acidobacteriota bacterium | reverse complement strand
TCGGCCCGGAACTCGAGCGAGGCGCCCCCTCCCGTGGAGACGTGCGTGAATTTCTCCGCGACGCCGGCCTTGTGGACGGCCTGGACGCTCTCTCCGCCGCCCACGACCGTCACCGCCCGGCAACCCGCCACCAGCCGCGCCAACGCCATCGTCCCGCGGTCGAACGGCGGCTTCTCGAACACGCCCATCGGGCCGTTCCAGAAGATCGTGCGCGCCGGCTGGAGCAGCCGCGCGAACTGTTCCAGCGTCTTGTCCCCCACGTCTAAGGCCATGAGGTCATCCGGGATCTTGTGAATGGGGACGGACTTCGCGTTGGCTCCGTCATCCGGGGATTTCGCGACCCAGAAATCCGAGGGCAGCGCGATCGTCTTGCCGGCCTCCTTGCAGAAATCCAGGATCTCGCGGGCCAGAGCGACCTTATCTTCTTCCAGAAGCGACCGTCCCACGGAGAGGCCCAGCGCCCGCACAAAATGGTTGGCGATCCCGCCGCCGATCAGCAGGATGTCGGCGCGCTGCGAGAGGATTCGCAGCGTGTCGATCTTGCCGGAGATCTTGGCGCCGCCCAGGATGGCCGCGAACGGCCGCTCCGGATCCAGCAGGCGCGAGAGCTCGCGCACTTCCTTCTCGAGCAGGAGTCCCGCGCCCTTCTCGGCCATCAGCCGCGGCAGGCCCACGACCGACGCGTGCGCGCGGTGCGCCGCGCCGAACGCGTCGTCGACGTAGGCGTCCGTCAGCGAGGCGAGTTGGCGCGCGAAGTCCGGATCGTTGGCCTCCTCGCCCGCGTGGAATCGGAGGTTCTCGAGCAGCAGCACTTCACCCGGCTGCAGACCCTCCGCGGCCTTGGCCGCCTCCGGGCCCACACAGTCCTCGACGAAGCGCACGGGAGATCCCAGCAACTCGGCGAACCGCACCGCCACGCCGGCCAGCGAGAGCTCGGACTTGCGCTTGCCCTTGGGCTTGCCGAGGTGCGATGCGCAGATCACCCGGGCACCGTTCTCAATGGCCAGGCGCACGGTCGGCAGGGTTTCGAGGATCCGGGTATCGTCGGCGACGCGGCCGGCATCCAGGGGAACGTTGAAATCCACTCGAACAAAGAGCCTGCGGCCCGCGATCGCCACATCCCGGATGGATTTCATCGGCCCGGTAGAATAACGCAGTGAAGCTCGCGGCCGCGGTATCGCTGTTCCTGGCAGCGCCGTTTCTCTGCGGCGCGCAATCGGCTCGCGGCTCCGGGGGCGCCGTGGCGGCGGCCGAGCCGAACGCCGCGAAGGCGGGCATCCAGATCCTGGAGAAGGGCGGCAACGCCGCGGACGCGGCCGTCGCCGTCGCCTTCGCGCTCGCGGTGACGTGGCCGGAAGCCGGGAACCTCGGGGGTGGCGGCTTCTGGACCTCCCGTGACGCGCGCGGCCGCGTCTTGACGCTGGACTTTCGCGAGATGGCCCCGCGCGCCGCGCGCCGGGATCTCTTTCAATCCGCTCCGGGACGCGGGCCCGCGCCCTCCTCCACGGAAGGCCCGGTGGCGTCGGGCGTTCCGGGCTCGGTGGCGGGGCTCGCCCTGGCCCACCGCAGCGCGGGCCGTTTGCCCTGGAAAACGGTGGTCGAGCCCGCGGTGCGGCTGGCGCGGGACGGATTCGTGATGACGCAGGCGATCGCGGACGCGATCGCGGCGGAGCGCGAGCGGCTCTCCGCCGACCCCGAGACGGCGCACATCTTCCTGCCCGGAGGAAACCCGCCGGTGCCGGGCGCGCTCTGGCGCCAGCCCGATCTGGCGCGCACGCTCGAAGCGATCCGCGATCGCGGCGAGGACGGGTTCTACCGAGGGCACGTGGCGCGGGCGTTCGCCGACGGGCAGCGAAGGGTGGGAGGGCTCATCACGCGCGGAGACCTCGCGCGCTACGAGGCGAAGGTCCGTCCGCCCTTGCGCTTCGAGTTCCAGGGCGTTCAGATCATCACGACGCCGGCGCCCTCGTCGGGACCCGTGCTCGCGGAGATGGCGCTGCTTTCGGCCATGATCGGAACGGACAAGCTTCGGGGCAGCGACGCCGCGTCCGCGCACTGGCTCGCCGAGATCGAGAAGCGGGCCTTTCGCGACCGCAATCGTTTTCTGGGCGACCCCGGATTCCCCGGCGTCGAGCAGAAGCTGTTCACGGACGCGGATCGGCTCAAGCGCGTCGCCGCCTCGATCAACCCTCACCGCGCCACGCCCACGGATCAGCTGGGGCTGGGAGACCGCGAGAAGCCGACGACCACGCACTTCTCGGTGATCGACCGCCAGGGCATGGGCGTCTCGATGACCACCACGTTGAACGACTCGTTCGGAAACGCCCGCGTGGCCCCGGGCCTGGGCTTCCTGATGAACGACGAGATGGACGACTTCGCGACGCGGCCCGGCCAGACCAACATGTACGGTCTGGTCCAGGGCGAGGTCAACGCGGTCGCCCCCGGCAAGCGCATGCTGTCCTCGATGTGCCCGTCGATCGCCGTGGAACGCGGGCGCATCGTGCTGATCTGGGGCTCGCCCGGAGGATCCACGATCCCGACGACGAACCTGCAGGTGTTGCTCCAGCGGGTGTTGCACCGACAGTCCCTGGAGTCCGCGATCGCCGCGGCCCGCTTCCACCAACAGGATCTTCCCGATGCGATCCAGATCGAGCGGGGCCGCTTCGATGCGAATTGGGTCGAGGCGCTCCAGAAGATCGGCCACACCATCACCGAGCGCGGCCCGATCGGCCGGGTTCACGCGATCGCCGTCGAAGCCGACGGCGTCTTGAGCGCCGTCGCGGATCCCCGGGGAGCGGGCGCCGCGCTGGTCGTGCGCGCATCGCCGTGACCATGGCCGTCGCGACCCCCGACCGGTCATCGCCAGCCGCCGGATGAGCGAGCCGGAGGCGTTTCGCCCGCTCTACCGCGAGGGGCTCGATCTCATGCTGCTGGACCAACGCCTGCTGCCGAGCCAGGAAGTGTGGCTGCGCCTCGAGAAGCCGGCGCAGATCGCGATCGCGATCCGCGACATGGCGGTGCGCGGCGCGCCGGCGATCGGCGTCGCGGCGGCTTACGGGGCCGCGTTCGCGATGCGCAGCGGAGCGTCGACGTCCCCGGCCGAGCGCTTCTCCACCGCCCGCAACCTCCTCGCTTCCACGCGTCCGACCGCCGTGAATCTCTTCTCCGCGCTGGCGCGCATGGAACGGCGGTTCGCGGACGTCGCGGCGGGCTCCCCCGACGCGATCGAGCCCGCCTTGATCGCCGAGGCCGACGCCGTCGCTTCCGAGGACCTCGCGGCGTGCCGGCGGATCGGACGCTTCGGCGCGGCGCTGCTCACGGGTGAGAAGGCGGTGTTGACTCACTGCAACGCGGGCGCCCTGGCCACCGCTGGATACGGAACGGCGTTGGGCGTCATCCGCGGCGCCATCGAGGCCGGAAAGCCCGTTCGTGTTTTGGCCTCCGAGACGCGGCCGTTTCTCCAGGGGGCTCGGCTGACGGCCTGGGAGCTCTCCCGCGAGGGAATCCCGGTGGAGCTGATCACCGACAGCATGGCCGGGCACTTCCTGTCCCGCGGCGGCATCGAGGCGGTGGTCGTGGGCGCCGACCGCATCGCCGCCAACGGGGACGTGGCGAACAAGATCGGGACCTACACGCTCGGAGTGCTGGCGCGCGAGAACGGGGTTCCGTTCTACGTCGCGGCGCCGACCACCACGATCGACCTCGCGTGCCCGGACGGCGCGTCGATCCCGATCGAAGAACGGGCGCAAGGCGAGGTCTTGAGCTTCGCGGGCCAGCCCATCGCTCCCGAGGGCGTGACGGCGCGCAACGTCGCCTTCGACGTGACGCCCGCCCGCTTCGTGACGGCGATCATCACGGACCAGGGCGTCTGCCGGCCGCCGTATGGCGAGAGCCTCCGGGAGGCGGTAGCCAAAGCCGGTGAGTGATCCTTCTCTGGTCCTCGGCATCGAAACCTCCTGCGACGAGACGTCGGTCGCCTTGCTCGGCGGCGGCGGACGCGTTCTCTCCAACGTGGTCTCCTCGCAGCTGCAGGCCCACGCGCCGTACGGCGGCGTGGTTCCCGAGGTCGCGGCGCGCGCGCATCTGGAAAATCTCCCCGCGGCGCTGGAGCAGGCTCTGGCCGCGGCGGGCCGGCGTCTCGAAGAGGTCGAGCTGATCGCGGCCACCGCGGGGCCCGGATTGATCGGAGCGTTGCTGGTGGGGCTCTCGGCGGCCAAGGCGCTGGCGTTCGCGCGCGGGATTCCGCTGCAGCCGGTCAACCACCTGGAGGGCCATCTCTACTCGGCGTACCTGCGGCCGGCAGGCCAGGACCCGATCGCGATCCGCCATCCGTTTCACGGCCTGGTGGTTTCGGGCGGTCACGCCGAGCTCGTGCGTGTCGACGAAGATCGGATCGTTCCGATCGCCCGGACCCGCGACGACGCGCCCGGGGAGGCCTTCGACAAGATCGCCCGGCGCACGGGCCTGGGATATCCCGGAGGACCCGTGATCGACCGCATCGCCGCGGGAGGCCGCGGCGACCGCTATCCGTTTCCCATCGGACGCCTCGGGGGGGGTTCGCTCGATTTTTCATTCTCGGGCCTCAAGACCGCCATGCTCCGCCAGTTGGAGAAACGGGGGGTCGACGGCACGGCGCTGGATCCCGAGCGCCTGGATCTCGACCTGATCGATCTGCTGGCGTCGTTTCAGCGCGCGATCGTCGCCGCTCTGCTGGATCGCGTCCGCGCGATCCACGAGAGCGAGGGCATCGAGACGCTGGCCCTCTCCGGCGGTGTCGCCGCCAACACGGAGCTGCGGCGGGAGCTCGCGGCGTGGGGGCAGTCGCAACGCGTGCCCGTGCTGCTGCCGGATCGGTCGTTCACGACCGACAACGCCGCCATGATCGCGTGGGCGGGGCTGCTGCGATACAGACGAGACGGGCCCCAAGACTTCGTGTCGGTGAACGCTCGATCCCGGTGGCCACTGGGGGAGTAGTCGTCAGTTGTCAGTTGTCGGTTCACGGTTTTGACTGACAACTGATGACTGTAAACTGACGACTCTTTCCATGACCGACCCCCGCTTCATCCGCAACTTCTCCATCGTGGCCCACATCGACCACGGAAAGACGACGCTTTCGGATCGGATCCTCCAGCGCTGCCATGCCGTGACCGCGCGCGAGATGCACGAGCAGATGCTCGACGACATGGATCTGGAGAAGGAGCGGGGGATCACGATCAAGGCCCGAGCCGTCACGCTCCGCTACACGGCCCAGGACGGTCAGGAGTACGTCCTGAACCTGATCGACACTCCCGGACACGTCGACTTCTCCTACGAGGTCTCCCGATCGCTGGCGGCGTGCGAGGGAGCCGTTCTGGTGGTCGACGCGACGCAGGGCGTCGAGGCGCAGACGCTGGCCAACGCCTACCTGGCCACCCAGCACAACCTCGTCATCGTGCCGGTCATCAACAAGATCGATCTGCCGTCGGCCGAGCCCGAGAAGGCGCGCGAGCAGATCGAACAGGTCGTGGGCATTCCCGCCGACGACGCGGTGTTGACGTCGGCGAAGATGGGCATCGGGATCGACGAGCTGCTGGAGCGGATCGTCCGCGACGTGCCGCCGCCCCAGGGCGACCCGGACGCGCCGCTGAAGGCGCTGCTGTTCGATTCCTGGTACGACCCGTACCGCGGCGTGACGTCGCTGGTGCGGATCGTGGACGGGCGGCTCGAGCCGCGGATGCGGATCCGCGCGATGGGCACCGGCCTGGAAACGGAAGTGGATGCGCTGGGCGTCTTCCGGCCGCAGCTCGAAGACGTTCCCGCGCT
>JBDTXY010000186.1:0-5845 GCA_040005945.1 Acidobacteriota bacterium | reverse complement strand
CCAAGAAGAAGAGAACCCGCAAGAAGGCCGACGAAACCGCCTCCAAAGAGTAGCCGGACATCCGAGCTCGGGTCGCGAGGAAACGATGACGAAGGCCGAACTGATCGAGCGCGTGGCGGTCGCGACCGACGTGACCAAGAAGCAGGCCGAATCGATCGTCGATACGGTCTTCGAGGCGATCGTGCGTTCGTTGAAGGGGGGACAGAAGATCGAGCTGAGGGGATTTGGCTCGTTCCGACTTCGGGAACGGGGAGCCCGCATGGGGCGAAACCCGAAGACGGGCGTCAAGGTCGCCGTCCCCGCAAAGAAGATTCCCTATTTCAAGCCGGGCAAGGAGCTGAAGGAACTGATCAACCGGTAATGCCGGACGTTCTCTTCGCCCCCTGGCGGTACGAGTACCTCGTGTCGGACAAGCCAGACGGATGCATTTTTTGCGAAGCCGCGGCCGCCCAGGACGATGCCGCGTCGTTGGTCGTGTTCCGGGGAAAGCGGGTGTTCGTGATCCTCAACCGATATCCGTATACCAACGGCCACGTGATGGTCGCTCCGTACGCCCATGAGACCTGGTTCTCGGACTCCTCCCGCGAGACCCTCGAGGAGCTGATCGCGGTGGTCGCGCGCTCCCAGAAGATCTTGGTCGACGCGTTCCAGACCGACGGCCTCAACGTCGGCGTGAACTTTGGCTCGGCGGCGGGGGCGGGAGTCGCCAACCACTACCACGTGCACGTGGTGCCCCGATGGAGCGGCGACACCAACTTCATGTCCGTGACCGCGGATGTGCGCGTGGTTCCCGAAGAGCTCGCGGTGACCCGCCGGCGGTTGGCGCCCCTGTTCGCGGAGGCCGGCGCGTGAGCGCGCAGCCGGCGGTCGCGTCGGGCCGCTCCCCGCTCGCCGCCATGGCGCTGGCGTGGCTCTTTCCGGGTCTGGGCCATTTCTATCTGGGCCGCCGCAGGAGCGCGATCGCCTTCGCCCTGATCATCACGGCCACCTTCCTCGCCGGGCTGTCGTTCCAGGGCCGCCTCTACACGATCGAGGGGGGCCAGCCGCTCTCCGTCCTGGCGACGTTCGCGGTGTTCGGGACGGGGCTGCTCAACGTCGCCGCTCGAGTGGTCTCGGAGAATTCGGGCGGCACGATCCTCGCCGTCACCTACGAGTACGGCTGCGCGTACCTCTTGACCGCGGGCCTGATGAACCTGCTCCTGGTACTCGACGCCCACGACATCGCCACGGGGCGCAAGCGATGATGGCTTTGATTCCGACGGATCACTTCGTGATCATGACCCTCTACGCCTTGCTGGTCTCGGCGTTCTTCTCGATCCTCTGGCGCGAGGGCAAGAAGGAGCGGTGGAGACTCTTCGGGATCCTGATGGCCGCGCTGGTTCTCGGGGGGCTCGCCGTGGCATGGCTGATGTACCCGTTCCCGCGCTAGCCCGGTCGGCTCCCATGGATCTTCTGATCTCCGCCGGCGAGGCCTCCGGCGATCTGCACGGATCTCGCCTGTTGCGGGAGCTGCGCAACGCCCGGCCCCGGATCCGCGCCTTCGGCATGGGAGGCGCGCGGCTGGAGGCGGCGGGCCTGGAGCGGATCGTGGCCTCCGAGGCCCTCTCCGTCTTCGGCGTCGCGGAGGTGCTCGAGAAACTGCCGGGGCTTCGCAAGGCCCTCGGGGCTCTGGACGCCGCCGCGCGCGGCCGAGAGCCTGCGGGCGCGATCCTCATCGATTTTCCCGACTTCCACGGACTCCTGGCCCGCCGGCTGCGGCGGCGAGGCGTGCCGTTGATCTACTACATCAGCCCTCAGGTCTGGGCTTGGCGGCGGTATCGCGCGCGCCGGATCGCCCAGCGCGCCCGGCGCATCATCACGCTCTTTCCGTTCGAGGCCGAGATCTACCGGCGGCTCGGCGCCGACGCCGTGTGCGCCGGGCACCCGCTGGTCGAAGACGTCCGGGAGGGCCTCGCGGGCCCGTCGCCGTTGCCCCCCAAGACGCGGCGGCGCCTGGTGTTGCTTCCCGGCAGCCGCGACACCGAGCTCCGGCGCCATTGGAACACGATGGCCGACGCCGCCGCGGCGCTGGCCTCCCGCTTCGACCTGGAGCTGATCGCCATCCGCGCCGAAGAACTTCCCGAGCGGCTCTTCCCGCGCGCCGCGCAACGGGGAATTTGCGTGGTCGCCGGCGGCCTGCATCCGATCCTCGCGTCGGCGGACCTCGCGCTGGTTGCCTCCGGGACCGTGACCCTGGAGGCGGCGCTGTGCGGCACTCCGATGGTCGTCGTGTACAAAACCTCGGCTTTCACATGGGCCGTTGCGCGCGCCCTGGTGCGGCTGCGGTGGGCGTCGCTGGTCAACATCGTCGCCGGAGAGGCGATCGTGCCGGAGCTGATCCAGAACGACTTCACGGTCGATCGTCTGACGGCAGCGGGCGCCCAGCTGCTGTCGGAACCCGAGCGCCTCGAAGCCATGCGGGCGGGTCTCGCGCGCGTCGCCCAGGAGCTGGGTCCGCCCGGCGCCAGCGCGCGGGCCGCCGAGCTCGTTCTCTCCGCCCTGGAGTCGCGTCCATGACCGCGCCGCGGCGACTGCCGGCCGGCGGGAAGCCCCTGGCACGCCTGATCCGGTATTTCTCCCGCTACAAGGGACGGGCGATTCTGGCTCTCGGGGGCATGGGCATCGTGTCCGTCGCGACCGTGTCGCTGCTTTTCCTGCTGAAGAAGGTCATCGACGAGGTGCTGGGAGTGGGGACTTCGGCCGCCATGGCGGGGCCTTCCGCGGCCGCCGGCTCCGCGCGGCTGGCGCCGGTCGTGCGCTGGCTCGAAGACGCCTACGCCACCGGCTTGCGCCACGCGGTCGACGCCGGAATCGACCCGCGCTACGCCATCCCGCTCTTGCTGCTGGCCGCGCTGGTCGTCAAGAACGTCTTCGCGTTTCTCTCCGAGTTCGCGCTGAACTCCATCGGCCTGGCCATGGTCCGCGACCTGCGCCGGGACGCGTACCGGGCCGTCCTGGATCAGTCCACGCGCTTCTCCTCCGAGAGCTCCTCCGGCGACCTGATGAGCCGCGTCCTGACGGACGCCGAACAGATCCAGAACGCCTTCGGCGCCCGCCTGGCCGACTTCGTCCAGGGCAGCCTGACGATGGTCCTGGTCCTGCTGTACGTGTTCTCCCTGCATTTCCGCCTCGCCCTGGCCGTGCTCGTCGTGGCGCCCTTCCTGGTGATCCCGATCGTGGGCAACTTCCGCAAGCTGCGCCGCGCCAGCTCGTCGGCGCGACAGCGCATCGGGGACATGGGGGCGATCCTGGGGGAGACGATTCGGGGGCACCGCCTGATCCAGACGTACGCGATGGAAGATTTCGAGGCGGAGCGTTTCCGGCAGGCCAATCGACGCTACTTCGGCGCCACGCGCCAGTCCATCCGGCTCCAGGCGCTCAACTCGCCGCTGATGGAGATCCTGGCCGGCATCGGACTCGCGGTGGTCTTCACCTACGCGGCCGGGCAGATTCGCGCGGGCCAGATGACGGTGGGCGGGCTCCTGTCGTTCCTGAGCGCGGTCCTCATGATGTACAAGCCGCTCAAGGACGTCACCCGCACCAACATCGTCCTCCAGGTGGCGCTGGCGTCGGCCGCCCGCATCTTCGAGGTGATCGACGCGGAGAACGACATCGTCGAGCCGCCCGACGCGCAGACGCTGGCGCCGTTTGCGTCGGCCATCCGTTACGAGGGCGTGTCGTTTGCGTACGGGGACGAGCCCGTGCTGGTCGACGTCGATCTGACCATCCAGCGGGGCGAGACCGTGGCGATCGTGGGTCCCTCGTGAGCCGGAAAGACGACCCTGGTCAATCTGCTGCCCCGGCTCTACGACCCGCGGTGCGGCCTGGTCACGTTCGACGGCGTGGACTTGCGCCGCGCTTCCCTGCGATCGCTCCGGCGCCAGATCGGCCTGGTCACCCAGGAGACGATCCTCTTCGACACAACGGTGGCCGAAAACATCGCCTACGGCGAAGTCTCGCCGCAGCGCGAGCGCGTGCGCGCGGCCGCCGCCGCCGCATGCGCGGACGAGTTCATCGAGCAGCTCCCGCTCGCGTACGACACCCCGGTGGGCGAGGGGGCCTCGCGGCTCTCCGGCGGCCAACGCCAGCGGCTGGCCATCGCCCGCGCGATCTACAAGGACGCCCCCATCCTGATCCTGGACGAGGCGACCTCCCAACTGGACAGCGAGTCCGAGGCCCTGATCGCGCGCGCGTTGGGAAACTTGATGAAGGGCCGCACGACGCTGGTGATCGCGCACCGGCTCTCGACGGTGCGGCGCGCCGACCGCATCCTCGTCCTGGAACGGGGGAAGATCATCGAGGAGGGCACGCACCAGCAGCTCTTGACTCTTCCGGGCCTCTATCGCAGGCTCCACGACATGCAGTACTTCGTCGAGAGCGAGGCGCAGCCCTCCGCGCCGGCGGGTCCATGACGGTCCGGAGCATGACGGGCTTCGGCCGCTCGCGAGGCCCGGTGGGGCCGGACCGCTCCGCCGAGATCGTGGTCCGCAGCGTCAATAGCCGATACCTGGACTTGACCGTCAAGACGCGCGAGACCGAGGCCTCCCTGGAGCCTCCGCTGCGCCGCGTGTTCTCCCGCCATCTCCATCGCGGCAAGGTCGAGGTCGCGTTGCGCCTCAAGCGAAGCGTGGCCGGCAACCAGGAGATCACGATCGACGAGGCGCTGCTCGAAGCGCTCCTGTCCCGCCTCCGCGAGCTCTCGAGCCGGTATCCCATCCAGGCCACGCTCACGCTTCGGGAGCTACTGGCGATCCCGCAGCTCCTGACGATCGAAAGCACGACCGAGCAGTTCTCCGCCGAGGAGCTCGCCGCCCTGGAGGCCCTGGCGGAAGAGGCCGCGCGGGCCCTGGTGGCGATGCGGGAATCCGAGGGTGCCGGGATCGCGGCCGAGATCTCCCCGCGCATCGCGTCTTTGCGGCAGAAGGCCTCGGGCCTGGAGGCCCGACGCGAGGAGATTGCCCGCAACCTCGCGGCCACCCTCCGAGAGCGGGTGCGCGCGCTCTTCGCGGACGTGGCGCTGGATCCGGGCCGCCTGGAACAGGAGGCCGCACTGGCCGCGGACCGCGCGGACGTGGCCGAGGAGCTGCAGCGCTTGCGCGGGCACCTGGATCAATTCGACGCGCTGCTGGCCCGTCCGCCCGAAGCGGTCGGCAAGACGATGGACTTCTTGACCCAGGAAATCCTCCGCGAGCTCAACACGCTGGGCTCCAAGAGCCGCGACCTAACCTCCACCCGCGAGATCCTGGAGATGAAGTCGCAGATCGAGAAGATCCGCGAACAGGTTCAAAACGTCGAATGAGCAGCGTTCCCGGGTTTCTCTTCATCGTGTCCTCTCCCTCGGGCGGCGGCAAGACCACGCTGATCCGCCGGCTGATGGCGAACCCGCCCGGCGCGCCGCTCCATTTCTCGATCTCGCACACCACCCGTGCGATGCGCGAGGGGGAGGTCGACGGCCGGGAGTATCACTTCATCTCCGCGGCGAAGTTCGAGGAGATGGCGCGGCACGAGGAGTTCCTGGAGCACAACGAGGTCCACGGCAATTTCTACGGCACCGCCAAGTCCGAGGTGCTGCCGCGGCTGGCCGCGGGGTCCGACGTGATCCTGGACATCGACGTCCAGGGCGCGCGCGATATCCGGGCGGCCCAGCCCGGAGCGATCTCGATCTTCATCGTGCCGTCCTCGTCCACCGAGCTCGAGCGACGCCTGAAGGCCCGGGGCTTGGACGGCGAAGACGCGATCCGGAAACGCCTGATCAACGCCGCCAAGGAGATCGCGCAAGCCCAGGATTTTCAGTACGTTATCGTGA
>JBDTXY010000185.1:0-5846 GCA_040005945.1 Acidobacteriota bacterium | reverse complement strand
CGGGGAAGCCTGCCCGAAGAGGGTCCGGCAGACCTGCATCTCTTCGCCGACGCATCCCATGCCGGTGGCCGAGACCGGCGAGAAGGCGAGATAGAGAAGCGCGACGCCGGCGAAGAAGACGAGGCCGATTCGGCGATCCGGAGTCGCGATTCCCGGGTCGGACGCTCTCACGCGACCGGGCGCTCTCCGACGAGCAGCTGAAAGTCGCTGGGGAGAAGCGCCGAGTCCACCAGGGCGTCCTCGACCTCGAAGATTCCGCGGAGGATCCGCTCGGCCTCCGGCTCGCCGGGCGCGAAGTTGTGGATGATGCCGTTGTAGAGGAGGTGTTGGATCGTGCCGCCGAGATTGCGGCGGTGGACCATCCGAAAGTAGCGCTCGAAGAGGGGCGTGATCTCCGCGGATCGGATGGACTCGAACGGCGACGCGGCGACGACGTCTTTCACCGTCGGCCGGCCTTCATACGGCTTGACCGCGTTCCACCGGAGCATCCGGTACCGCTCCGGGATCTGCGCCATCAGGCTCCGGGTCACGTCGATCTGGGCGTCGGTCCACTGGAACTGCGTGGGGCCGACGAATTCCTCGAGGATGAAGAGGCCGCGCGGCGTCAAGGCGCGAAGCACCTGCTCCATGACCCGTTCGAGCTCCAGGAAATGGTGGAAGCTGTGGGAGGACACGATGAGGTCGTAGTGTTCCGGCTGCAGAGCCAGATCGTTGGCGTCCCCGACGGCGAACCGTCCCGGCACGCGGGTCGCCGTGCGCCGATTCTCGGCCTCCTGGATCCGCTCGGGGCTGGCGTCCACGCCTTCGACTTCCCGGGTCGCCCCCAGGGAGTGCAGCTCCAGGCTCAGGCTGGCGGAGCCGCAGCCCAGCTCCATGCTGCGGGCGGCAGGGCCTCCGAAGCGGCGCGAGACCCAGTGCTTCCAGGACGCCCCCTCGATCAGGCCCCGGGTCGCGTAGTGGGCCATCACCATCGGGTGATCCAGCCAGGCGTGCATTTCCCGGGACGCCTCGACGGCGAGATGACCGCCCCATTTCCGCCCTTCGGCGGAGAGTTTGTCGAGGTACTCGGAGCTCTTCGCGTCGCTCAATCGCCGGCGGTCTCGGGCCGATGATACACGGCGCGCGGCGCAAACGGACCGGAGCGGGCCCTGACTATTCCGGCGCCGGCGCCGTCTTGAGCGCGAAGGGCGGGGCGGTCCCCGGTGGACCCGATGCGCGGAGAATGTCGCGCGGCCCGGAGTCGTCGGAGTCCAGAAAGAAGGCGGCGATGCGGCGCGCGTGTTCGTCCAGCCGCTCTCCTTCGATGTTGGAGAGCATCACGGTGACCAGGCGCGCGTGCGGCACGACGACGATCGCCGCCCGGCCTCCCACGCCCCGGCCCCCATGCCACAGGTACCGGCGGCCGCGCGCGTCGGTGGCGATGTTCCAGCCCAGCCCGTAGCCGGTGTTGGATCCGTTGCGCGTCTTCTGGGGCGTGAACATCGTCTCCAGGGTGTCGCGCCGCACGATCTCGCCGCGCAGGAGCGCCGCCCCGAAGCGCACGAGGTCCTCCGTCGTCGAGACCAGGCCGCCGGCCCCCCATCGGCAGCTGGTATCCACGGGACGCGCCGTGCGCAGCAGGCCCAGGAAGCCCCGCTCGTAGAAGAGCGAGCGGCCCGGCAGGTACCGCCGCGGATCGTCGATCATCGTCGACGTCATGCCGGTGGGCCCCGAGATCGTTTCGGCCAGGAGCTCCGCGAACCGCTGGCCCGTCGCTGCCTCCAGGGCCGCCGAGAGGATCAGGTACCCCTGGCGCGAAACGGAATGCACCAGTCCGGCGGGGCGCACGACGGGATGGGGCGGGAGACTCCGGAGCGCCTCGCGGGCACCCGAGCACGGGCCCGGAATCTCGTCGCCGTCAACGAAGTCGGCCACTCCGGCCAGATGCGCCGCCAGGGAACGGGCGGTGACGGGAGAGCCGTCGTCCTGGAAATCCGGAAGATAGCGCTGCAGGGGAGCGTCGAGGTCGATGCGCCCCTCTTCCGACAGCTTCGCCATGACGGTCGCCGTCAGGGGCATCGCCACCTCGTAGATGCGGAATTGCGTCGACCGCGAGACGGGCCGCTGGCGGTCCACGTCGGCGTACCCAAACGCGGTCGACCAGACGATGTCGTTGCCGACCGCGACGGCGACCGCGGTGCCCGGGTAGAGCTGGAGCACCTGGTCCAGCATGGCGCGCGACTGCTCGATGGCCTTCGCGTAAGGAGCGGGCCGGCCCGAGGCGTCCGCCACCGCCGCCAGGAGGCTCGCGGCCAGGCAAAGCGCGAGGAGCCGGCGCGTCACGCTCATGCCGATGACGCCAGGCTAGGCGCGACGGCGGTCGCGGCGCGGCGCGATTCGCCGCCGCGAACTCCCGCGGGGACTCTCGTCGCCGCCACGGACGGCGGATACGTCAGCGGGAAGCTCAGGGACACCTCGCACCCGCGGCCCGGCTCGCCCTGAAACGCAAAGGAGTGGTCCCCCGCGTACAGCAGCTCCAGCCGGTCGCGCGTGTTGCGCAGGCCGACGCCTTCGCCGCCGCCCCGCCGGCTGACGCGAGACGGCCCGGGTCCATCGTCGCAGACGCGCAGTGCCAGCCGTCCTTCCCCGTCCCGCCGCGCCTGGACCGCGACGCGCCCGGCCCCTGGCTTGGCGGCGATCCCGTGCTTGATCGCGTTCTCGACCAGTGGCTGCAGAATCAAGTTGGGCACCAGCGCCTCGCCGATCCCGGACTCGATCTCCAGACGCACGGTCAGGCGATCCTGGAACCGGGTCTGCTGGATCTCGAGATAGACCTGAAGCACCTCGAGCTCCTTGCGCAGCGGGATCAAGTCGCTGGATTCGTTCTGCAGCGAGAGGCGCAGCAGATCTCCCAGGCGAACGACCGTGCGCGCGGCGGCGTCGCGGTCGCGGAAGACCAGCGGCAGGATGCTGTTCAGGGTGTTGAACAGAAAATGGGGATGCAGCTGCATCTTGAGCGCTTCCAGGCGCGCCGTGGCCACCCGCGTCTTCATCTGCGACGCGCGAAGGTCGCGCTCGCGCGAGAGGGTCGAGTAGAGAAATGTCCAGGTCGCGCCGACGATCGCGCCGAAGGTCACGAACTGCGTGGGGAACACGACCGGAAGCAGGCGCGGCACCGCCCCCAGCTGCACCGCGACGACCAGCGGAAAGCCCATCAGGAGCGGGTACGTCAGCTGAAACGCCGCGCAATGCACGACGGGCAGGACGATCCCGGCCAAGAGCAGGCGCGAGAGCGGCGCGGCCCAGTGGGAGCGGCGGGGGAGCGATCGCCGCGCCAGGAGCACGACGGCCGGCGTCAACGCGGCCCAGATGTAGGAGGAGAGCAGGCACTGGGCCAGCGCCTCCCAGAGGCCGAATTCCAGACGCTGGCGTTGGAACGGGTCGCTGAAGTAGCGGTCCGCAGCCCGGAAGAAACCCACCAGCGTCCATGCCGCCAGGACCCAGGCAGACGTGCTCCATCGCCAGTGGGCCCGGGGCGGCCGGCGCTCCTCGAGACGGGGGGCGGCGATCATGCGGCCCCCTGCGCCGCGACTTCGGGGATCGTCACCGACAGAGGCAAGGCGAGCTCGACCTCATGCCCCTTCTCGAGACGGTCGGAGATCGCGATGTGATGCTGGTCGGGATACAACAGCTCCAGCCGCATCTTCGTCTTGCGGACGAAGGAGTCGTCGATCGCGACCGCGGTCGGGATCTGTGACGGGTCGGCGGGAGACTCGCGCACGGCCAGCCGGAGCTCGCCGGAATCCGGCCGCGCATGAATCTCGACGCGGGCCCTCCCCGGACGGACCGAGACGCCGTTGGCGATCGCGCTCTCGATCAGCGGAAGCAGGATCAGGTTGGGAACCGCCGCCTCGAGCACCGCGGCGTCGATCGCGAACTGGATCTCCAGCCGGTCCTGCAGCCGCGTCTGCTCGATCTGGAGGTAGAGGCGGATGTACTCGAGCTCGGTCTTGAGCGGCACCAGGCCGGTCGCGTCGTTGTGCAGAGCCAACCGCAGGATGTCGCCCAGCTGCACGACCGTCCGCGCGGCGGCGCGCGGCTCACTGCGGATGAGCGGCAGGATCGTGGACAGCGTGTTGAAGAGGAACGGGGGATGCAGGCGCAGCTTCAAGGCCTCCAGCTGCGTTTGGACGAGCTCGCGCTCGAGCTCCGAGGCCTGCAGCTCTTTCTCGCGATACGTCCGGTAGTCGTCGATTCCCCAGGTGACGCCCACCAGGCCGAAGTACGTGGCCAGCCGCGCCACGCCGCCGAACTCGAGGGTCGCCAGGAACATCGCCACGAAGTCGCGCGATCCGCCCAGCGGATCGACGGCCTGCCAGAAAACGTTGGTTGCCGTCAGATGCACCAGGGCCGCGGCCAGGCCGGCTGACCCCAGCAGCGGCACCGTCCACCGGATCGTGCCGCGCCGCGGACGGAACCGGCGCGCCACGAGCATGACGGCCGGGGTCAGCAGCGCCCAGATGTACGCCGTGACGAAGCTTCCGGCCAGCGACTTCCACCAGGCCTGGGCCAGCGGCGGCTGGAGCGAGGGGCCCCGCAGGTATCGCTGCGCCGCGAAGAACAGGCCCACGCCGGTCCAGAGAACGAAAATCTCCAGGGCGCGCCGGACCCGGGCGGATCCCAGCCGCACGAGCGCTGAGGCCTCCGGCCCGTTCGCGATCCGATTGCTCGCGGCCACCGGCCTCATGGGCCTACCCGTGCTCGCCGCGGTTACCCATCTCTCCCATCGTTTTCAGCGCGTCGCTAGACGGCCAGCCGCCGGAACTCCTTGAGGCGGTCCCGGTACGTGCTCGACAGCGTCAGCTTGGTGCCGTCCTTCAGGGTCACGGCGTAGTCGCCGTTGAACCACGGATGCATCTCCTTGATCTTCTCGATGTTGACGATCGTGGACCGGTGGATCCGGAAGAACTTCTTGGGATCGAGCTTGGATTCGATGCCGGTGGTGGTCTCGTGAAAGAGGTAGATCTCCTTGCCGACGTGAAGGCGCACGTTGTTGCGGGAGGACTCGATCCAATCGATGTCCGCGACGCGCAGGAAGACGCTCCGGTCCTCCTTCTTGATGAGGAGCCACTCGGGGTAGGCGCGCTCGCGTTGAATGTCTTCCAGCAGCGCGTGGAGCGTGGCCTTCAGGTCCAGCGAGGAGCTCCGGTCGATCTGCGCCCGCGCGCGTTCGACGGCGTCGTGCAGCCGCTCGCTGGAGAAGGGCTTCATCAGGTAGTCCACGGCGTGCGCCTCGAACGCCTTGAGCGCGTACCGGTCGAACGCGGTGACAAAGATGACGGCGGGGAGGTCTTGCGTCTCGATCGAGGCCAGGACGCCGAACCCATCCAGGCCGGGCATCTGGACGTCGAGCAGCATCAAATCGGGCTTGAGCTCCGTGACGGCCTTGACGGCTTCGAATCCGTCGCCGCACTCCGCCACGATGTCGATATCGGGTTCTTCTTGGAGGCCGTTGCGGACCCACTCGCGGGCCAGCGGCTCATCATCCACAATCAAGGTCCGGATCTTCATCCCCCACCTCCCCTGGATTTTTTGCAACGCCCCGCAGGGTGATACGTAAAGGAACAGAAGGAGTTACGGAAAGATGCCAGATCGTTTCGGCTCAATAATTCGGACTAAATATTCAAAAACCGGAACGGATCCGTATCCGGCGGGCCGACGGCAGTCCGGCTCGGGACGAAGGGGTGTTTTGCGCGGACGAGTCCTGCAGGATTGGAAGAGTCTGAGGCCCTTCGTCCCGCCGAACGCGGTTTTCGAGATTTCTTAGGCCCCTCTCCCGAGGTTCAGACCAAAATGGAGGCGGCATG
>JBDTXY010000184.1:0-5913 GCA_040005945.1 Acidobacteriota bacterium | reverse complement strand
CGGTTTTCGAGCTCCAGGACGACCTCGTGCCCCGGATCGTCTCCACCGTCGCCGACATGCACGGGGTTCTGCCGCGCAGCATGAGCGCAGCCGTGCGGGTGAAGACCCCGGATCAGATGAGCCCGTATGAAGCGCTGCTGAGAAGCTTCGGCTACAACGAGCGCTTCACGCCGGAGGACCTTGCAGAGGTGCGGACGTGCCTGGAGCGAGCCGTTCAACAAGCCCCCGGCAACGCCGACTGTTGGGCCATGCTGTCGCTGATGTACGCCAACGAATTCGGGCACTGGGACAATGCCGGGCCGGATTCGATCGACAGGGCGCTCCGAGGGGCCCGGAAGGCAGTCGAAGCGGCGCCGCTGAGCTCCCTTCCCTACTACGCCCTGGCTCAGGCTCTCTTCTTCCAGAGAGACATTCCGGCGTCCCGGGTTGCCGCGGAACGGGCCGTTTCGCTCAACCCCATGGATGGAGCCACCGCCGCGTTCATGGGCCTCCTCATTGCCTACGGCGGAGATTGGGAACGCGGATGTGCGCTGGCCGAGAAGGGCTCGCAACTGAACCCGAATCATCCCGGGTGGTACCGCTACACCGCCTGGCACGACGCGTACCGCAAGAAGGACTACCGAAGAGCGCTGGACCTGGCTCTTCAGCTCAACGCGCCAAAGAACTACTACACCCATTCGGTCCTGGCCATCTGCTACGCACAACTCGGCCAGATGGAGCAGGCACGCAAGGCGCTCCGCGACCTGCTTGCGCTGAAGCCCGAATACGCCCGGGTCGCCCGCGAGCTGCACGGGAGGTGGATCGAGCCAGATCTCGTAGAGCAGTTGATGGACGGCTTGCGCAAGGCGGGGCTCGACGTCCCGGCCGCACCGGGGCCGACCCAGGCGCCGGAGACCGCGGATGTTTTCAGCGGCGTCTCGATTGCCGTGCTGCCGTTCTCGGACATGAGCCCCGCGAAGGATCAGGACTATCTCTGCGAGGGAATGGCCGAGGAGGTCATGAACGCGCTCGTCCGGATCGACGGGATGCGCGTGGCGTCTCGGACCTCGGCCTTTCAAGCCGGACGGCAGGGGCAGGATCTCGCGGCGATCGCCCGCGCGCTGAACGTGGGCCACGTCCTCGAGGGCAGCGTGCGGACTTCGGGTAGCCGGCTTCGCGTCACCGCGCAGCTGACCGACATCGAGACCGGCTACCAGCTCTGGTCACAGCGCTTCGACCGGGAGGCGGCCGACGTCTTCGCCGTCCAGGACGAGATCGCCGCCGGAGTCGTCGACGCGGTGAAGGCCCGGCTCGCTCCGGGAGTGCGAACCGTTCAGGCTCGACCGCAGACCCACAACCTCGAGGCCTACCGCAGCTATCTGAAGGGCCGGCACCTTCGCGGGAAGGAGGACCACGCCGGGGCCCTTCGCGCCTTCGAGGAGGCCGTCCGCCTCGATCCGTCGCACGCACCTTCGTGGACCGGCCTCGCGGAGATCACCGTCCTCAGTGCCCGCATGGGCGCGATCCCCCCTCGCGCGGCCTGCGCGGCCGCGAGAAGGGCGCTCGCGACCGCGAGGGAGCTGCAAGGAGAGTCGGCGGAGGGCCTCCATGTCGAGGCGTTCGCCGCCTTCCTCGAGCGACGGTGGGACGCGATGGAGACGGCCTGGCGCCGCGCGCTCGAGCTCCAGCCCGATCACGTCCTGGCCCTGGGCTCGTTCGCGCTCAGCCTCTGCGCGCGCCAGAAGCTCGACGAGGCCCTGCGGCTCTTCGAGCGCGCCCGCGAAGCCGATCCGCTGGCCTCCTTCCCCTACACCCTCACCGGATGGGGCTTGCTGGAGGTTGGAAGGCCGCGTGAGGCCCTGCGCTACGTCGAGGACGCGCTCACCTTCGAGAAGGAGGATGCCTCTGCCATTGGCGCGGCGTGCATGGCGAACGTCGCCCTCGGAAGACCCGACGAAGGAATCGCGGCGGGGGAGCAAGGTGTCGCGCTGACGCACCGGGCCCCCTTCTTCCTCGGCGTCCTGGGGTGGGCTCTCGCGACGGCGGGCCGGAACGGCGAGGCCCGGACGGTTCTCGAAGAGCTGCGAGCCCGACCCGCGGATTCACCCACCGCGGTCTCCGAGGCCTGGCTGCTCGGCGCGCTCGGGGAGATCGACGACGCGTTCGACGTGCTCGCACGGGCAGAAGAGGAGTACCAGGGTCTCCTCTGCTACACGGGGTTGCCCGGGTTCGATCCGCTCCGCTCCGATCCGAGGTTCGGGACGTTGCTGGCGAGGCTGGGGCTGCCGGCGTCCGGGCCCTCAGGGCCCAGCGCATGAGTTTGTCATCCGGTACGACGCCTGGCCCCGACGAAATTCAGGGCCCGCTCGGCGGCGCCCCACCGGCGCGCCTTGACCGCCGCTACTGGGTCGTCTGAGACGTGCCCGATCCGCCCGCGATCGGCGACCAGTGCGAGGACCGGACCTTCCACTTGCCCGCTTCCTTGACGAACACCTGCGTGACCCTCGTCATGTAGTGGTTCACCGCCGAGGACCCTTTGGGCTTCATCGAGCCTTCTGCGTAGTAGTGCGCCACGGCGACCTGGCCCTCGACGAGCGTGAGGACCCGGATGTTTTTGGGCTTGATGGAGATCGATTCGTACTCGTCCGGCCGGCCCGCGGGCGCGATCTCCTGCAATAGGCCTCCGCTCGACCAAAATTCCAGGGCTCCCTTGGCCGAGTACGCGTCCGGGCTGTTTTTCAGGTTCTTGTTGGAGTACTCGTTCGACGCGACGATCGTCTGAGTGACCTCTTTCTCTGTGTCGGACTGGGCCAAGGCGAAGCTCGAGCCCATCGTCAGGGCCGCGATCGCGAGCAAGGCGGTGTTCTTCATTTCCTCGACCTCCGTTCGAGAGAAACCAAGCGGCAGGCGTTGACGCTTTAATGGCCTCTCGTCGGGGAGCCTACTACACCATGGGGGGCAGCGCTGGAACGTGGAAGAGGAGGCAGGGCTCGCGGCTTAATCGAACCGCGGCCTCAGTCACAACTAGTCACTTTGCCAACCCGCTCGTCAGCTGCTCTGCCCCGCGACCGATCCGTGATCGTCCGTCGCGGGAACCGAAGCCAAATGACGCCGGGCCTGCGACGCCGGAGGGCTAGAATCGCGCTGCTTCGCCCAAACACGGTCCTGGAGCCGGAGCACGCCGGTTCCAAGGAGGTTGAGCTGATCGACCGCACCCTCGGCCACTACCGGATCACCGCGGCCATCGGCGCTGGCGGGATGGGAGAGGTCTACCGCGCCACTGACACGAAGCTCGGGCGCGACGTGGCTCTCAAGGTGCTGCCGTCGGAGATGGCCGCCGATCCCGAGAGGCTCGACCGCTTCCAGCGGGAGGCACGCGCGCTCGCCGCCCTCGACCACCCCGGGATCGTCAGTGTGTTCTCCGTTGAGGAGTCAGACGGCGTCCACTTCCTGACCATGCAGCTCGTCGAGGGAGAGTCGCTCGATCACCTCATTCCCGAAGGTGGGTTTCCGCTCGACCAGCTCCTCGAGATCGCCGTGCCGCTGTCCGACGCGCTTGCGGCCGCTCACGAGAAGAGCATCGTCCACCGCGACCTGAAACCAGCCAACGTCATGGTCCCAGACAGGGGGCGCGTCAAGGTCCTCGACTTCGGGCTGGCTAAGCTCGCGGCGCCGAAAACCGGGGAGCCCCTCCACTCCCAGCTGCCGACCGAGATGCACACGCGCGAGGGCGTCGTGATGGGGACGGTGCCCTACATGTCCCCGGAGCAGCTCTCGGGCAAGACGGCGGATCCCCGGACCGACGTCTTCTCGCTCGGGATCATCCTCTACGAGATGGCGAGCGGGCGGCGGCCGTTTCACGGCAACTCCTCGGCCGAGCTGATCTCCTCGATCCTCCGCGATACCCCCCGGCCCCTCGCCGAGCTTCGAGCGGACCTGCCACGGGAGCTCGCCCGGATCATCCAGCGCTGCCTCGAGAAGGACCCGGGCCGCCGCTACCCGACGGCGCGCACGCTTCACGGCGATCTGCACGGGCTGCAGAGCGATCCCGCCGAGCGCAGCCAAACTTCCGGCTCCTTGCCGGTGTCTGGCGGGCAGGCCATCCCGACGGGAAGGCGCAGGCTCCCCTGGCTGGTCGCCGCCGTTGTCGTCGCGCTGGTCGCCTCGTTCGCGTTCCTTTGGAACCGGCGACAGCCGCACGCCGTCGAGGCGCCGGCCGCCGCGGCGAGGACCTCCACGCCGTCGATCGCCGTGCTCCCCTTCGTCAACGAGAGCGGAAGCCCGGACGACGAGTATTTCTCCGACGGCATGACCGACGAGCTGGCGAGTGGCCTCATGAAGGTCACAGGTCTTCGTGTCGCTGCCCGAAGCTCGGCCTTCACCTTCAAAGGGAAGGCAGCGGACGCGCGGGAAGTCGGAACGAAGCTCAACGTCGGTACGGTGCTGGAAGGCACGGTGCGGCGCTCGGGATCGAAGCTCAGAGTGACCGTGCAACTGGTCAACGCGCCCGACGGGCTGGTGGTCTGGTCGGAGCGCTACGAGCGCGACGCGAAGGACGTCTTCGCGGTCCAAGACGACATCACGGGATCCATTGTCGCGGCGCTTCGGCTCAAGCTCGGTTCCAGCGCGACCGCGGGCAGCAAGGCGGAGCAAACGGAGAATGCCGAGGCGCACGACCTCTACCTGCGCGGCCGATTCTTCATGTTCAAGCAGACCGAGGACGGCCTGCGAAAGTCCCTGAAGTATTTCGAGCAGGCGCTCGCGAAGGACCGAAACTACGCGCCCGCCTACGCCGGCATGGCGTTCGCCTGGACCTGGCTCGCCGACGTCTACCTGCCTCCACGAGAGGCGGAGCCGAAGGCGAAGGCCGCGGCGCTCAGGGCGCTGGAGCTCGACCCGGACAATGTCGAGGCCCGCAGCATGCTCGCGACGGTCCTGTACGTCTACGATTGGGACACGAAAGCAGCGGAAGAGGAGCATCGTCGCGCGTTGCAGTCGAACCCGAACTCCATGGATGCTCACAACCTCTACGCGCTCACCCTCTGCGCGTCGAAACGCTTCGACGCCGGCCTTGCCGAGGCGGACCGCGCCATCGCCCTCGATCCGTTGAACGCGTGGCCGAGCTGGACGCGCGAGATGTGCCTTTGCCTGGCCCGCCGCTACGACGAAGCGATCGAGCAGCACAGGAAGACGGCAGAGCTCGACCCCAATTTCTTCTACCTCGACGCGTGGGCGGGGGTCGCCTATCGTGAGAAGAACATGTACGCCGAGGCAGTCGCGGAATACCAGAGCGCGGAGAAAGCGTCCAACGGTCCGATCGCCGGGCTCGCGGTCACCTATGCCCGAATGGGGAAAACCTCCGAGGCCCGGATCATCCTTCAGGAATTGCTCGCCGTCACCAAGCAGAGGTATGTAGCGCCCGAAGTTGTCGCTACGATCTACGCCAGCCTCGGCGAAAAGGACCAGGCGTTCGCGTGGCTGGAGAAGAGCTATGAAGCCCGGTCGGGCTCCTTGACATGGTCGCCCGCCTTCCCGGCCTTCGACCCGCTCCGCTCCGACCCGCGGTTCGCCGAGCTACTAAGGAAGATGGGGTTGGAGAAGTAGCCTGCAGGAGGCTCACAACTGGCTGCGGGCGCACGTTGTGGCCAGGATCGTCCTGCCAGGCACCCTAGTCGTGACCCAGGGACTAGAATCGGCGCCGCTATTTACAAACACGGAGCAGAGCCCACGCACGCTGGCCTCGAGGAGAATTGAGCTGATCGGCCGCAGCCTCGCCCACTACCGGATCACCGCTGCGATCGGCGCGGGCGGGATGGGAGAGGTCTACCGCGCCACCGACTCGAAGCTCGGCCGCGACGTGGCGCTGAAGGTGTTGCCGGCGGAGACGGCGGCCGATCCCGAGCGCCTCGACCGCTTCCAGCGCGAGGCGCGCGC
>JBDTXY010000183.1:0-5917 GCA_040005945.1 Acidobacteriota bacterium | reverse complement strand
GAGCGTTCGTCGAGATCCTGCCGGGCCAGGACGGGCTCGTCCACATCTCGGAACTCGCGCCCTACCGCGTGCGCCAGACGACGGACGTCGTCAAGGAAGGCGACGAGGTCACGGTCAAGATCATCGCGGTGGACCCCATGGGCAAGATCAAGCTGTCGCGCAAGCAGGCGCTCTCCAAGGAGGAGCTTGACCGCGAGATGGCGATGGCTCCGGTGGGCGCGCCCGGCGAGGACGAGGGCCGCGACGAGTTCCCGCGGGGAGGACACAGCGCCGGAGAGCAGCGCGGGCATTTCAACCGCGACCATCGGGGGCCCAGGGGACCGCGAAAGTAGACGACCCGCCCGCGATCGAGAGCGCCGCCGGCGAGGCTCCCGGCTGGCGCTGGTTTCTTCCCGCCCTCCTTCTGACGACGGCGTCTTTCAAGTGGGCGCTCGCCTGGATCTACCCCGGGTTTCTGACAGGCGATGATCTGGAGATCGTCGAGACGGCCGCCAAATACGCCGTCGGGCTCGACGACGCGCCCTCCGGGATCCGCTCGATGTTCCATCCCCTCGCGTTGGCGTGGCCGCCGGTGACGCTGGGGGTTCTGTGCGGCAAGAGCGGCCCCCGCTGGTTGAGCTTCCTGGCGGCGACGCCGACGATCGCCTGTTCGACGCTGGGGATCTGGGTCCTGTACCGGCTCGCGCGCGCGATGTCCTGGTCTCCCGCCGCCGCCCGCGCCGCCGCGTTTCTCTTCGCTTTCCACTGGCTGCCGCTGGGCTTCGGCGCGACGCAGTTTCCGCGGCCGATCTCGACCTGCCTCCTGCTGGGCGCGTTCCTCCTCCTGGCCCGTTGCGAGGGCTCGATCGTCCGCGCCGTGGGCGCGGGAGCGCTCGCCGCCGCGGCGACGTGCGTGCGGTGGAGCGAGGCCGTGATGCTGGTCCCGCTGCTCGCGTTCGCATTCTGGAGGAGCCGCAGCGTCCGGCCTCCGCCGGCGGTTTTCTGGGCGCATCGCTCCTCGGAATCGGGCTGCTGGACGCTTGGACGTGGGGCCGGCCCTTCTTCAGCCTCCGCGAGTTCATCCGGCTCACCCGCGACCCGAACCTCGGCGGGTTCCACGCCCGATCCCACTTCTGGTACGCCGGGATGATCCTGCAATGGGCCGGGCCGGTCTTGGTCTTCCTGCTGGCCGCGGCGTGGCCGGACCGGCGCGCGAGGCTTCCTCTGGCGATCGCGCTCTCGTCCGTGGTGCTCCTGTCGTTCTCGCCGATCAAGCAGATGCGGTATCTCCAGATCGCGATCCCCTTTCTCGCGATGGCGGCCGCCCTTGGCTGGGAACGCCTCCGCAAGGCCACTGGGCTCGCACGATCGACTGCGGCGGCCGCGCTGGTGCTGAGCGTTCCGCTCAATCTCGAGCGCTCGCTGCACCTGCTGCGCGGTAAGTCGGGCGCCGCCCTCGACGCCGTCCAGGTCATCACGCATCTCCAACCGCCGCCGCGGCGCGTGACCCTGGAGCAGATGTGGGCCTACGGCGAGAAACTGTATCTGGGCAACGGCGTCGCGATCCGCGACGTGACGCCGGAGCGCCCGCTGTCGGCGGAGACCGTCGCCGCCGCGGCCTCAGGTTCCGACGCCGTGGCCCTGTACGACTCCGACGTCGATGAGAAGGCGGCCCGGGCTCTCGCGCGGATCGGGTTTCGCGGCTGCGCGACTTTTGCGCGCGACCGCAGTCCCGCGGTGATTCTGTATCTGCCGGTCGAGCGTCCCTGTCCCGCCCGGTAGGTGGCGCCGCCCCGGCGCCGGGCTGCCTGCGTCAGTACGGCATCTCATGGTCCTCCAAGCCCAGCATGTGGCCGACCTCGTGGACCACGGTGTCGCGAATCGCGCGCACGGCATCGCCTCGCGAGGCGCAGCACCGCAGGATGGGCTCCCGAAAAATCGCGATCTGCGCGGGAAGGCTCGTGACCGTCGTCCCCCGCTGGAAGAACGGCACGCCGCGAAAGACTCCGAAGAGCTCCTGTTCATCGGCGGTGTCCGTATCGGAGTAATCCTCCGGCGACGGCTCGTCCTCGACGGAGACGACGATGTTCTCCAGGTATTTCCGAAACGGCGCCGGAACCGAGCCTAGCGCCTCCTCGACGTACGCGTCGAACTCCTCCGGCGAGATGCGGCGGGAGCTCACCGCGCTCCGAAGAGCCGTTCGAAGTTTTCGCTCGTGACGCGGGCGACCGTCTCGAGATCGCTCCCCTGGACCTCGGCCAGCTTCTGCGCGGTGGCGACGACGAACGCGGGCTCGCAGGGCTTCCCGCGGTGGGGGACCGGCGCCAGGAAGGGCGTGTCGGTCTCCACCAACATCGCATCCAACGGCAGTCCGGCCGCGGCCGCGCGAATGTTGTCGGCCGGACGGAACGTGATCATCCCCGAGAACGACACCCGGTATCCCAGCGCGATGACCTTCTTCCCGTAGGCCGCGTCCTCGGTGAAGGAGTGGAACACGCCCGCGCGATCGTCGGGTCCGCGGCGCGACAGCAGCGACAGCATCTCGGCGCCGCTCTCCCGGTTGTGGAGCAGGACCGGCAGCTCTAGTCGGCGCGCGCAGTCCACCATCCATTCCAGAACCGCGACTTGCCGGTCGCGGGGCGAGTGGTCGTAGTGGAAATCCAGCCCGATCTCTCCGATTGCGACCACTCCGGGCCGCCGCGCCAGCGCCTCGAAGGCGGCGCCGTCCCGGGCCGGGTCGAAGTCCTTGGCCTCGTGGGGATGGACGCCCACCGCGGCGCAGACGCCCTCGTGCGCCGCGGCCAGCGCGACCGCCTGCTCCGAGTCGGCCAGTGTCGTGCCGGGGACGAGGAACCGCGTGACGCCGACGCCCCGGGCGCGCTCGATGAGCTCGAGGGCGTTCGCGGCCATCTGGAGATGGCAGTGGGAATCCGCGATCAAACCTACTTGACCTTGCTCCCCGACGGCACGTGCGCGGGCACGTCGAGCAGCACCGGCTCGCCGGCCTCGCCGACTGACGCCGCGAGGACCATGCCGTTGGATTCGACACCCATCAGCTTCGCAGGCTTCAGATTCGCCACGACCACCACGTTGCGGCCGACCAACGCTTCGGGCTCGTATTGGGCGGCGATTCCCGCCACGATCTGGCGCGTCTCTCCGCCGATGTCGACCTGAAGCTTCATGAGTTTGTTGGACTTGGGCACCCGCTCGGCGGAAAGGATCTTCGCGGTCTTCAGGCGCACCTTTTGAAACTCGTCGATTCCGATCCGCTCGTCGGCGGGCGTGGCCGGGGGCGTCGGGGCCGGCGAGGCTGCGGGCGAAGGCGACGGCGGGGCGGCCGGATCCTGCTCGGGGGGATTCATGGGCGCATCCTTTCGTTGGAAATACCGATCCAGATCGACGCGCGGAAAGAGCGCGGGCGTCTCGCGCATGGGCACAGACACCGGCAGCCTCCCCCAGGCCAGATCCTCCGGCTCGGGGTCGGTCGCGGGCAGCCCGAACGTCGCAAAGATCGTCCGGCTGGTTCCCGGGACAAACGGCGACAGCATCACGGCCGCCAGCCGCATCCCTTCCGCCGCAGCCGAGAGGACGCGATGCAGGCGGCCCGACTCCGGCCCCTCCTCCTTGCGAATCTTCCAGGGCGCCTTGGCGACGATGTACCCGTTGATGATTGCCAGAAATTTCCAGACGGCTTCGAGCGCTCGATGGAACTGGCAGTCCTCCAGCGCGCTCCGCCATTCATCCCGCGCCGGCGCAAACGCCGTCCGGATCTCGTTGTCGCTGCACACCTCGTTGGGAGTGCCCCCGAAGGACTGGCGGCACAGCGCCGCCACGCGCGACACGGTGTTGCCCAGGTCGTTGGCCAGATCCGCGTTGTAGCGGGTCAGGAACGCCTCGTCCGAGAAGTTGGCGTCCTGGCCAAACGCCATCTCGCGCAGCAGAAAATACCGGAGCGCGTCGGGCCCGAAGTCGGCGACCAGATCGTCCGGGCGCACGATGTTGCCCACCGACTTGGAGACTTTCTTGGAATCCCGCAGCCACCAGCCGTGCGCCCACACGCGGGTCGGCAGCGGCACGCCGGCCGAAAGGAGAAATGCCGGCCAGTAGACCGCGTGGAAACGCAGGATGTCCTTGCCGATGAAATGGACGCGCTCGGCTTGCGGGCGATCCCAGAACTCCCGATAGAGCGCGTCCTCCGGCGATCCGAAGCCGAGCGCGGTGATGTAGTTGGCCAGCGCATCGAGCCAGACGTAGACCACGTGGCCCGGATGGCCCGGAAACGGGATGCCCCACTGCACCTTGGAGCGCGAGACCGACAGGTCGTTCAAGCCTCCGCGGACGAAAGAGACGACCTCGGCCAGCCGGCTCTCGGGCCGCACGAAGTCCGGTTGGCGCTCGTAGTGCGCCAGCAGGGGCTCCGCGTACCTGGAGAGACGGAAGAAGACGTTCTCTTCGGACTCCCACACCGTCGGCTTGCCGTGGACGGGGCAGGCCTTCTCGGAGTCGAGCTCCTTCTCGGTGTAGAAGGCCTCGCAGCTCGAGCAATACCACCCCTCGTGCTTGGCGGTGTAGAAGTCCCCCGCGGCCTGGATGCGGGCGATTAAGGCTTCCACGCCGCGCCGGTGCCGCTGTTCCGTGGTCCGGATGAAGTCGTCGTTCCCGATCCAGAAGGTCTTGTAGAGCGCGTGATAGCGCTCGACGACGCGGTCGGCCAGCTGGATCGGCGTGATTCCCTGGGCGGCCGCGGCCTTCTCGATGTTCTGCCCGTGCTCGTCGGTGCCGGTCAAGAAGCGCGTCTTCTGGCCGATCAGACGGTGGAACCGGGTCACCGTGTCCGTGACCACGGTCGAGTAGATGTGCCCGATGTGGGGCAGATCGTTGACGTAGTAGATCGGCGTGGTCGCGTAGAACGTCTTCATCTGAGGAGCGAGAAGATACATTAGCTCAGAGCAGCCCCGTCTCACGGAAAGACACGCAGCCCTCCCGCCCCACGACGATGTGGTCGAGCAGGCGCACCCCGACGGACTCGGAGGCCGCGGCCAGGCGCCGCGTGAACTCGCGGTCCTCGCGGGAGGGCGTCGGATCTCCCGAAGGGTGGTTGTGGTACAGGATCACGCCCGCGGCCTTGCCCAGCAGAGCGCGGCGCAGGATCTCGCGCGGCTCGACGACGGCGCGATCCAGCGTGCCCCGGTAGATCTCGGGATCGTTCTTCAACAGCCGGTTGCGCGCGTTCAGGAACAGGGCTCCGGTGCGCTCCTGGGAGTCGTCGGCCTGCGAGCGGCGGAGGAACTCCTTGACCAGACGCGGATCGTTCAGGAGATCGCGCTCGGCCAGCGTCTCGGAGGGGAGCCGGCGCGCGATCTCGATCGCGGCGGCGATCGCGCAGGCCCGGGTCGGCCCGATGCCGCGCTCTTGCGCCAGCTCCGCGGCCCCGACCCCCGCCAGGCCCGCCAGCCCGCCGTGCAGGACGAGCAGGGAGCGCGCCCGGTCCAGGGCGCTCTGGCCCGGAATGCCGGTTCGCAGCAGGAGCGCCAGCAGCTCCTCGTTGGTCAGCGCTCCGGGCCCCAGCCGCAGGAGCCGCTCCCGCGGCCGCTCCTCGATCGGCAAATCGTGAATGCGAAACGTGCGTCGGGCAGAGGGTTCGGTCATGGCGGGTCGCCGAAGAAGAGCCGCCCGCCCACGGCAGGGATGAGGACCGGACGATTATGACACGGTGCCTTTCTGAGACGTTCCCAACCGCGGCCTCAGCGACTCGCCAAGCCGCACGGCCGCTGCAGCTCGCATCGCGAATAGTCACCCGACCGAAGGGAGGGTGGAGGTTCCACGTCGCCTACGCTGCGCTACGGGATCTGCCTTCGGCACCGGCGGTCGGCTCGCCCAAAGGGGCTCGACCGACCGCCTGATCCCTTCGCTCCGCTCCGGCTCCCGCAACGCGAGT
>JBDTXY010000182.1:0-5951 GCA_040005945.1 Acidobacteriota bacterium | reverse complement strand
CGATTCTCTTCCTCCAGCCGTTCGCGGTCGCGGGTCAGACGCTCCAGGTGGCGGCGGTTCTCGATCGCCATCCCGCACAGTCCGGCCAGCGAAACCAGGAACCGCCGATCCTCCTCGTCGAAGGCCGCCCGTCCTCCCCGGCGCAGCTCCTTGTCCGCCAGCACGAGCACGCCGATCGGCCGTCCGCCTCCCAGGATGCGGACGCCCACGGCCGTCGACACGGGAGTGCGGAGCAGCTTGAACTTTTCGCGGGTGGTCGCGCCTTCGGCCTGCAGGACTTCGCGCAAGAACTCGTCCTGCACCACCACCGCCTCGGACGGGCGCTTGGGGAATCCCACCCGCGCCTCGGCCCGGCGCGCGCCGCCATCGCCGTCGCCGAAGGTCACCAGGTATCCGCGCGAGGCGTCCAGCACTCCGACCACGCGCGACAGGACGTCCTCGGCCAGCGCCTGCTCGTCCGGCATCGCGCCCAGCGACAAGCCCGCGTCATACAGGGTCTCCAGCAGGAGGAGCTTGTGTTGGGTCTCGAAGGCGCGGGAGCGCTCCATGTCAGCCGACCGGGGATTGGAGCCAGTCCGTCCCGACCACGCGGCTACCGCGCCGCGGCTAAGACTTTCGCGCGGCGCAGCTCGGCCACCGTCGTCTCGGCTTCCCGGGTAGGCGCCCAGCTGGGATTCCACTTGCGGTTCTCGGCGATCAGCTTCTCGGCCGCGTCGAGATTTCCCTTCTTGGCCAGGATCACGGCCAGGCTCGCGCGGGACTCGATGACCCAGCGCCGCCCTTCGAAATCCGAGAACGCATTCGGGGGATTAGCGTTGATCCCGTAGAGCCGCGCGGCGTCATCCGTTTTGCCCTGCGCCTCTTTGGCTTTGGCCAGCACCCAGTTGAACTCGGGACGGTGAAATTTCTCGTGCGCGGACTTGCCTTCGATCTCCACCCACTTCGCCTCGACCTTGGGGAGGAGCTCGGTGACCCTGGCGTCCGCCTGGGCGGCTTGGCCGGAGACGAGCGAGACGAAGGCGTCGATCAACGCCGCCCGGAGGTCGGTGTACGGGCTCTTGGGAAGCTTGGCGAACCAGCCTCGAAACTCCGCGACCGCGGCCATGTCTCGGGCGCGAAATGCCGCGCGCAATCCCTCCGTGAGGTACTTGCCGCGCAGACCGTCGCTTTCGGCCAGCTCGATCGCCTTCCGGTAGCTCTCGATGGCCTTGGCGCCATCTCCCATTCCCTCGTAGACGACTCCCAGATGCTCGTAGGCCGGGGAGAAGTCGGGCTTGATGGCCAGCGCGCGATTCAGGTTCTCGATCGCCTCGGTGTAATGCCCGGCGTAGGCCTGATTCTCACCCAGCGAGTCGAACGGATTGGCCGTATCCGGGGCAATGAACTGGTACTTCTTGAGGTACTCCATCGCCTTGTCGTAGTCGCCGCGCCATCCATAGTTGTAGCCGATCTGGTTGTACGCCTCGGCGTTGTTCGGATCGATCGCCAAAAGGTCCTCGTAGATCTTGACGGCCTCCTCCGCGTGTCCGTTCTGGATGAGCTCGTGACACAGCACGGAGACCGAGCGCGGATCGTCCGGGAATTTCTCGTGCAGGCGCTGAGCGATCTTCAGCGCCTGCTCGGGATGACGGTCGACGTAGGCCAGCTCCAGATCGATGCGGAGCCGTTCGCGCTCGGTCAAGCGGGGCTCCTCCCGCGCCGCCCGGCGGATCAGAGCGCTGGCTTGCTCCATGTCGCCGGACTGCCGCGCCAGGCCCAGGATCGCCATGGCGAAATGGGGGTCCAGCTGCAGCGCCTTGGCGTAGCCCACGCGCGCTTCCTTGAAATAGAACCGATTGTCGTTCTCGACCGCTTCCTTGTAGAGCTTGTAGGCCGCGGAGGAGCTCGTCGTGACCTCCCGGCGGTTGGTCAGGAACACGGCGGTCGCGGCCCCCGCCAGAAGCAGGAACCCCAAACCCGCCGCCCAGAGCATCCAGCGAGATCGCATGGCTAACCTCTTCATACGGATGGAGGATCTCAGAGTTTCGGCCCTGGGAGCCTCCCGGAATCACCCGTCCACCCTCAGGAACAGGAAAGTCATGTCGTCGTATTGCTCGGCCCCCGCGACGTGGTCCCGAATGTCGGAAAGGATCCCCTGGGCCAGCTCCTCCAGCGTTCCGACGCCCTTTCGGGCCTCCATCGAGGCCATCAGGCGTTCCTCGCCGTACGGATTCATGGATTCGTCCATGGCCTCGGTCAGGCCGTCCGTGT
Organism: Acidobacteriota bacterium; assembly: GCA_040005945.1. GTDB lineage: Bacteria > Acidobacteriota > Thermoanaerobaculia > UBA5066 > Gp7-AA6 > DAHUXD01. The sequence continues at coordinate 3,701 of JBDTXY010000182.1, read as the reverse complement.
AAAAAAACAGGAGATCCCCCTTTCGGAGAAACAGCTCCATGGTGTCGTAGGCGACCTCCCGGAAAGCGCCCAGGGGGAGACGGTTCTCGGGGGGATCCAGCAGGCAGGGGCCCCCTCCCCCCGACCGGATCATGATGGGCAGGGGCTGCCCCCCGATGGCGTAACGCAGGCTCATGGAGTTCGAATCCAACAGGAAGAAGCCCAGCGAGACGAACATCCGCCTCTTGATCGCGTAGATGCGGCGGTTGGACTCCTGGAAGAGCTTCCCCGGGTCGCTGGTCGTCAAGGCGCGCGAATACACGATCTCCTTGGAGGCCACCATCAAGAGGGACGCGGGCACCGACTTGCCCGACACGTCGCCGATGACCACTCCCACCCGTTGATCCTCGAAGGGAATGAAGTCGTAAAAGTCCCCGCCGACCACCCGCGCCGGGATGCTTCCGCCGAAGAAGGAGAAACCGGGCAGCTCGGGCACGCCGCGCGGCAGCAGGCTGGTCTGGATATCCCGGGCGATCTCCAGGTCGCGCTTCAACTCCGCCTGCCGCGTCATCTCGTCGTGGAGCAGGGCCGTCTCGATCGCCAGGGCCGACTGGTTGGCCAGCGTCGAGAGCAGGGAGTGATCGTCCCGGTCGAAGCGCTCGCCGGAGAGCTTCTCCTGAAGGGCGAGGACGCCCATCAGCCGCTCCCGATACAGCAGCGGCACGAGCAGCTGAAATCCCTCCTTCATCAGCCGATCGCGAAACAGTTCGCTCTCGTCGTCGGCGAAGTGGAGCGAGATCTCCCCGAGGTCGGAGGGCTTTCCCTCCTGCCGCAGCACCCTCCGCATCGCGGCGGACGGAGAGAGCCGGTCCTCGCGCTTACCCCGGCGCTCCAGCCATCCGTCGCGGTCGCGCAGCCAGATCGACGCCTTCTCCAGCCGCATCGTGGCCGCGATCGACGCCGTCAGATAGTCGGCGATGCGCCCGAGGTCGAGCTCGCCCGTGATGGCCTCGCTCATCTCGAGCAGCGCGGCCTGGTAGTCGAACTTCTCGCGGAAGAAAAGCTTGTCCAGCGGGGCCTGGAGCCTGCGTCGAAGGACCTCGAAGAGCGAGATGCCCACCAGAAAGAATCCGAAGTTGAACAGCGGCGAGGCCGACAGCTTCGAGCTGGTGAAGACCAGGTTCGCCAGGGCGACCGCCAAGGCGTAGAGCCCCAGCAGGACCGCCGTGGTGGCCGCGTACAGAAACGTGCGGCGGACGATCACGCGCACGTTGAGCATCTGGAAGCGCACGATCGCGTATGCGAACGTCAGCGGGATCAGGATCATGGGGATGATCCCGTAGAAGGCGTAATCGTCGTTGTTGATCGCCGACGGCAAGACGATGAAGAAGAGGATGAAGGGCACCGTGCCCAGGATCGTGCCGATGAAGACGTGGAACGCCTGCCGCCGCTCGCGGGGATCCTCCAGGGTGAACGCCGAATGGGCCAGGGCCACGAGGCCCAGCACCAGGTAGATACCCAGGAGGATCCAGGAGCGCAGCGGCGCGCCGGACAGGACCGTGACCTTCTCCCCTTCCACCTGCCGGAGCACCTCGAATAGGAAGACGAAGGGGGGAAGGGAGTAGAGCAGATAGAAGAGACCGGGACTCGCGGAGAGGAACTCCTGCAGCCGCACCTTCCACCGGGCCGGCGGCTCTCCGGTCAATTCGTCGCGGTGCGCGAAGCGGAAGCGTTTGGGCCTCGGGAAGATTAGGAAGAAGTGCACGTAGACGGCGGGGAGCAGGAAAAGGCTGACCGTCCCGGTGTTCTGGACGAACACGTCGATCCACCAATAAGAGGCCGGACGGAGGCGACACACGAAGAGGATCAGGAAGAGGGCGCACAGAAAAAAGAAGATCCGCGCCGAGCGCTCGTGGGGCACGCGCAACAGGACGAAGAGGCCGATCCAGAAGAAGAGAAACCCCACCACGACCGCGTACAGGTAGGTCTTGCCGCCCAGACGCTCCGAGGACAGCTGCAGCCGGAACGTGCGCAGCTCCGTCTGCGAGGCCTCGGAGGGTTGAGCCGGGCAAGGCCCCCGGCGCACCAGGTAGTCCACTTTCTCGCCGATCTTGTGCCGCCGGAGCTCGGCCGAGGCATCCGAAGTCGTCTTGACGATCCGCTTGCCGATCCCCTGAACGCAGTCTCCGGAGAGGATTCCGGCCTTCTCGGCCGGGCTCCCGGGAACCATCGCGCGGACCTCGATACCCATCCGGCCATAGGGCACGGGCAGAATCCCGTCGTACGGCCGGGCGGAGAACATGTCGGCGATCGAAGCGATCGCGATCGCCAGACCGGCAAACCCCACGGCCAGCAACCAGCCGGGACGCGCGGGTCGCGCGGCGATCTCTCCGGACACTCCTCTCACGTCTTTCCGCCCAAAAAATCTCAAAGGAATCACCATGTTAATGGGAATCCAGCTCGAAAAATGCCGGCGCAACCCTTGGGCTATTCTTGCCCGCGTGCCGTTCATCACGTTCGAGGGGGTCGAGGGCTGCGGCAAGTCGACGCAGATGGAGCTGCTGGCCGGGCACTTGCGCAGCATCGGCCGCGCGTGCCGGATCACCCGGGAGCCGGGCGGCACCGCGATCGGCGAGAGGATCCGCGCGATCCTCATGGACACGGCGCACGCGGAGCTGGATCCCATGGCCGAGTGGCTCCTGATCGAAGCGGCGCGGCGGCAGCACGTCGTGGACGTAATCCGCCCGGCCTTTCGCGAGGACGCCCTGCTTCTCTGCGACCGCTTTAGCGACTCGACCGAGGCGTACCAGACGGCCGGACGCGGACTGGACGCCGCGACGGTCTCCGCGCTGGATGAGCGCGTCCGCGAGGGCACCGTCCCGGATCTCACGCTCCTGTACGACCTGGACGTCGCGGAGGGGCTCGCGCGGGCGCGCCGCCGGGATGGTGGGGTGGACGGGCGATTCGAGGCGGCCGATGAAGCCATGCACGAGCGAGTGCGGAGCCGCTATCTCGACATCGCGCGACGGGAGCCCGAGCGAGTGGCGGTGATCTCCGTGCGCGGCGGCGCCGAGACCGTGTTCGCGGACACCTGGCGAATCGTGTCGCGTCGGTTCGGGCTCTGATGTCCCCGGCGATCGAACGGCTGCTCGAACGCCTCGCTTCCGAGCCCGAGCGCTTTCCCGCCGCCCTCCTGTTGACCGGTCCCTCCGAGGCGCGGCTGGAGCGGGAGTCCCGCCGCCTCGCCGCTTCCCTCCTGTGCCCCGGCGAGAATCCCGACACGCCGTGCGGCAGCTGCCGGCGCGTCGCGGCGGGCCTGCATCCGGACTTTCTCTCCATCGAGCCGGAGGGAGTCCAGATCCGCGTGGATCGCATTCGCGAATCCCTGATCTTCGCGGCCGGCCGCCCGTACGAAAGCGCCCGGCGGGTGGCGCGGATCCTGCGCGCGGACCTGCTGGGCCTGGAGGCGGGAAACGCGTTGCTCAAGTCGCTGGAGGAGCCGGGCGAGCGCTTCCGCTGGATCCTGACCTCGGCCCGTCCGGAGTCGCTGCTGACGACGATCCGATCCCGATGCACTCCGGCGACACTGCCGGCGCCCGGCGTGGCGTCGCGGCAGCGCGAGTGGCAGGCGCGCGGCTTCTCGGAAGAGGACGCGCGGGACCTCGTCGTCTTCGCGAGCGAAGAGGACGAGGATCCGGCGTCGCGCCTGGCCGACGGCCGCG
>JBDTXY010000181.1:0-5953 GCA_040005945.1 Acidobacteriota bacterium | reverse complement strand
TGGGAAAGCGGCGCGGGCACCAATGGGTGGCCGCGGGCGGGCTCCTGCTCTCCGGCGCGCTGATTCTGGCCGCCGGAAGGGCCTCCGCGCCGGTGACCGCGGTCGTCCTGCTGTCGCTGTGTCTGGCGTTTCAGCAGTTGACGGATTCGGTGTATTGGTCCGCGGCGATCTCGGTGTCCGGAAAGCATTCGTCCTCGGCCAGCGGGGTGATGAACACCGGCGGCAACGTCGTGGGCGGGCTGGGCGCGCTGCTGGTGCCCCTGACGGTGCGCGCGTTGGGATGGCCCGCGGCATTGGCCACGGGCGCGGCGTTCGCGGCAGTGGGCGCGCTGTTGTGGTTCTGGATTCGGGCGGACCGCGAGTTTCCGACCGCCGCCTCTGGGCCCTGATGTCGAGCATCGCCCCAACGACGCGGGATCCGATCGATCCGGCGCGCCTGCTCCAGGCGCGTGCCATACGCGACGCCGCGCCCGATCGGACCGTAGCGGTTCACCAGCAGGACCCGAGTGGGACGGCCGCGGCGCAGGAGGTTCACCGCGACGGCGGTGCCGCTGAATCCGCCGCCGATGACGACGATCGTCGGCGGCGAGGACCGCATGGGCCGCGAGTATAGCGTCCCGGCCGGAGGCGTCCCGAGGCCCGGATCCCGCATAATGCGCTTCCCATGGCCGAGAATCGGACACCCGACGGAACGACCCAGGGCGAGCGCGCGGAGGCCCTCCAGGAGATCCTGGCGCAGCGCGTCCTGGTGCTCGACGGGGCGACCGGGACCTGGATCCAGGCGCAGGACCTGACGGCGGAAGACTTCGGCGGAGCCGAGCTCGAGGGCTGCAACGAGAACCTGGTGCTCACGCGGCCGGACCTCATCCTCCGGATGCACCGGGAGTATTTCGAGGCCGGCGCGGACATGGTGGAGACCGACACCTTCGGCGGGACGCCGCTGGTCCTGGCGGAGTACGGCCTGGCCGGCAAGACCATCGAGATCAACCGGCGCGCGGCCGAGCTCGCCCGGGAAGCCGCCGCGGAGTTCGCGACCGGCGGCCGTCCCCGATTCGTCGCGGGGTCCATGGGCCCGACCACCAAGGCGATGACGGTCACCGGCGGCGTGACCTTCGAAGAGATGATCGAGCACTACCGGACGCAGTCGCTGGGGCTGTTGTCGGGAGGCTCGGACGTCCTGCTCATCGAGACCACACAGGACACGCGCAACCTCAAGGCCGGCCTGATCGGCGTCGAGCAGGCGTTTGCGGAAGTGGGCTGGCGCGTGCCGATCATGGTCTCCGTGACGATCGAGCCGATGGGCACGATGCTCGCGGGCCAGGACGTCGACGCGCTGTATGCCTCGATCATGCACGCGCCATTGCTCTCGGTCGGGCTCAACTGCGCGACGGGGCCCGAGTTCATGACGGACCACCTCCGCAGCCTGTCCGCGCTGGCGAAGACGCTGACCTCGTGCTACCCCAACGCGGGGCTGCCGGATTCCGACGGTCAGTATTCCGAGACGCCCGAATCCCTGGCGCGGGAGCTGACGCGCTTCATGCACGAGGGATGGGTCAACATCGTGGGAGGCTGCTGCGGCACCACACCGGCGCACATCCGCGCGCTGGCGGCCGCGGCGGAGGGCCGCAAGCCCCGCCGCGTTCCCATCCACAACAAGACACTGGTGTCCGGGGTCGAAGTGCTCGAAGTCGACGTCGACAACCGGCCGGTGCTGGTGGGCGAGCGGACCAACGTCCTCGGCAGCCGCAAGTTCAAGCGCTTAGTCGCCGAGGGAAGGTTCGAGACCGCCGCCGAGATCGGGCGCGCGCAGGTCAAGAACGGCGCGCAGATCATCGACGTCTGTCTGCAGGATCCGGACCGCGACGAGGTCGCCGACGTCAACGCGTTCCTGGAGCGCGTCACCAAGATGGTCAAGGTCCCCCTGATGCTCGACTCGACCGACGCGAAGGTTCTGGAGCTGGGCCTCAAGTGGAGCCAGGGCAAGGCGATCCTGAACTCGATCAACCTGGAGGACGGCGAGGAGCGGTTTCGATCCGTGGTTCCTCTGGCCCAGCGGTACGGCGCCTCGCTGGTCGTGGGCACGATCGACGAGGATCCCGAGCACGGAATGGCCGTCACGCGGCAGCGCAAGCTCGAGGTCGCGCAGCGCAGCTACACGCTGCTGACCGAAAAATACGGGTTTCCGGCCGAGGACATCCTCTTCGACCCGCTGGTCTTTCCCTGCGGCACCGGAGACGCGAAGTACGTCGGCAGCGCGGTCGAGACGATCGAGGCGATCCGCCTGATCAAGGCGGCGTTTCCCGAGTCCAAGACGATTCTCGGAATCTCCAACGTCAGCTTCGGCCTGCCGGAGTCAGGGCGGGAAGTTCTCAACTCGGTCTTCCTCTACCACTGCGTCAAGGCGGGCCTCGACCTGGCGATCGTGAACTCCGAGAAGGTCATGCGCTATCCCTCGATCCCCGACGAGGAGAAGCGCCTGGCCGAGGACCTGCTCTACAACCGCGGGGCCGATCCCATCGCCGCCTTCGCGAACCATTTCAAGGCCAAGGGATCCGGCCCCAAGCAGCCCCGCGAGCGCGCGGGCACGCCGCTGGATCGCCTCCCGCGTTACATCCTGGAGGGCTCCAAGGAAGGTCTCGTGGAGGACCTGGAGATCGTGCGCGGCGGAGGGATGGCGCCGCTGGACATCATCAACGGTCCGCTGATGGACGGGATGCGGGAGGTCGGCCGCCTCTTCAACGCGAACGAGCTGATCGTCGCGGAGGTCCTCCAGTCGGCCGAGGCCATGAAGGCTGCGGTGAGCCATCTGGAGAAGTTCATGGAGAAGGCCAGCGGCGCCCGCAAGGGAAAGGTCCTGCTGGCCACGGTCAAGGGGGACGTCCACGACATCGGGAAGAACTTGGTCGAGATCATCCTGTCCAACAACGGCTACGAGGTCATCAACCTCGGCATCAAGGTCCCTCCCGAGAAGCTCGTCGCCGCCCACGCCGAGCACACGCCCGACTTGATCGGCCTCTCCGGGCTCCTGGTCAAGAGCGCGCAGCAGATGGTGATGACGGCGCAGGACCTGACCGCGGCCGGCGTGACCATTCCGATGCTCGTCGGAGGCGCGGCGCTGTCCCAGAAGTTCACGGACCACCGGATCGCGCCGGCGTACGGCGGGCTGGTGGTCTACGCCGAGGACGCGATGCGCGGGCTGGCGCTGGCCGATCGCATCCTCTCGGGCGAGCCGGCGCGCGACGCGCTGGCCGGCGAGAGCGCTCGGCGGCGGGAGGCCATCGCGGCCACCCCGCGCGCGGAGGAGGAGATCCCGCTATCGGCGCCCGCCGTGCGCAGCACCGAGGTCCAGGTCGCGGATCCGGTGGCGGCGCCGGATTTGGAAGAGCACGTCCTGCCCGAGCTGGACCTCTCCGAGGTCTGGCAGTACCTCAATCCCCACATGCTCTACGCCAAGCACCTGGGGCTGCGCGGCAGCTACTGGAAGCTCAAGGAGGCCGGGGATCCCAAGCTCGCGGACTTGGAAAAAGTGATCCAACGGGTCCAGGGGTCGGGATGGATCACCGCTCGCGGCATGTATCGATTCTTTCGGGCGGAGTCCGAAGGCAACACGCTGCATCTGCAATTGCCTGGAGGCGGCGAGGCCTGCTTCACGTTCCCGCGCCAGGTCGCGGGGGAGCGGCTGAGTCTGTCGGACTTCGTCCATCCGCACGTCGCCGGCGCTGCGAGCGACTCGGTGGCGCTCTTCATCACGACCGCCGGCGAGGGCATTCGGGCCAAGGCCGAGGAGCTCAAGGCCGCGGGCGAGTACCTCCTGTGCCACGCGGTCCAGGCGCTCGCGGTCGAGACCGCGGAGGCCGCTGCCGAATGGCTGCACGCGCGCCTGCGGGAGGCGTGGGGATTTCCGGACCCGCCGGGTCTGACCGTGACGGATCGCCTCCAGGCGCACTACCGCGGCAAGCGCTACAGCTTCGGGTATCCGGCGTGCCCGGAGCTGGCGGATCAGGCCACGCTCTTTCGTCTCGTGGACGGGCGCAAGATCGGGGTCGAGCTGACCGAGGGATTCATGATGGATCCCGAGGCCTCGGTCTCGGCGATCGTCCTGCACCACCCGCAGGCGCGATACTTCTCGGTCTAGCGAGTCTCTTCTGACCGCCCGGCGGCCGGCAGAACGTACTCGGTCAGGATCCGATCGGTCAGCACGTGGGCGTTGCGCTCCCGGTAGTTCGTGGTCGTGATGACCGTCACGAGGTCCAGCGCCGGGAAAACCGCCACCTTGTTGCCTCCGGTGCCCTGCATCAGCCAGCCGGAATGCGTCTGATCGCCGACCCGGAACGCCTTCAGCCACCACAGGTATCCGTACTCGGTGTCTTCGTCGACGCGCGCGTGGGGTCGGACGGACTCGCGCACCCAGGCTTCAGGCACGATCCGGACGCCGTCGTGGAGGCCCAGGTTCGCATACAGCCGCCCGAGCTTGAGCAGGTCTCGCGATGACAGCCCCAGGCCTCCGCCGGTCTGCGCGGTGCCCAACGGCGAGAATTGCCACTGGACCTTCTCGATTTCGAGCGGCGCGAACAGCGTCTCCTTCGCGAAGTCGGGCACGGTCTTGCGGGTCGCGCGCTCCAGCACGGCGCCCAGTGTCGAGACCCCGGCGGTGCAGTAGCTGAACGCGCGGCCGTAGGGAGAGTCCTTCGGCTGGGAGACCCATGCCGGGAAGCCCTTGATCGGCAGATCCAGCGTGAACTTCACCCAATCCTCGATCAGGTACATCCGCTCCTCGTTGCCGCGGGAGAAATTGTTTCCGTCGTCGCACTCCAAGAGGGAGCTCATCGTCAGGAAGTCCTCGACGGTGATCTTCTCCTTGCGCGGGTCGGGGTTTTGCAGGGGCAGGCGATCGCGGAAGAACGGCAGGATCGGCGCCGTCACGCCCGGGAGGAGGCCCCGGTCGATCGCGATGCCCACCAGCATGCCCGTGATCGTCTTGGTCGCGGAACGCGTGTTGTGCAGCGTGCCGGCGTCGGCGCCGTTGTAGTAGCGCTCGCAGACGAGCCGTCCGCGGCGGGACACGAGCACGCTGGTGATCTGCTGGAACTCGCCGGCGCGGATCGCGGCATCCATCGCGGAGAGGCGCTGTTCCGATAGGCCCGAAGGCTCGGCCGGCGCAGGCGGCCCGACCTGCCCGGTGTCCGGCGCGAGCATCAGGAGAGCCAGCACGCAAAGCGCTTTCACGACCGTAGTATATCCACAATGGATATATCTGACACGGGTATATTAGCCAGGCTCTAGACGAATCATCTCGGTAAATGTAGAATTTAAGAATGATCGACGAAATTGACGCCGCTATTCTGAAGATTCTCCAAGAAAACGCTCGAACGTCCAATGCGGAGATCGCCCGGCAAGTCGACCTGGCGGCCTCGGCGGTGTTCGAGCGCATCCGCAAATTGGAGGAACGCGGCGTGATCGAAGGGTACTCGACCCGCATCCACCCCAAGGCGATCGGACTCCCGCTGCTGGCCTTCATCTTCGTCCGGGCGGATGAGAAGCCGGGAGCCGAGAAGACGGCCCGCCGGGTCGCCGACATCCCCGAAGTCCTGGAGGTCCATCACGTCGCGGGCGAAGACTGTTTCCTGGTGAAGGTCCGGGCCGCCGATACCGACGCGCTCCACCGGCTGCTGAGCGAGCGCCTCGGGTCGATCGAGACGATCACGTCCACGCGGACCACGATCGTGCTCGACACCGTCAAGGAATCCTCCGGGTTGCCCATCGCGGCGCCGGCGGAGGCGCCGGAGACCGTTCGTGTCTGATCCGCGCGCGGACGCCCGCCCGTCTCTGGCGCGCATCGTCGCGGCCTTTGCGGCCGTGTACGTGCTCTGGGGATCGACCTACCTGGCCATCCGGTTCGCGATCGAGACGCTGCCGCCGTTCCTGACCAACGGTCTGCGATTCATGGCGGCCG
>JBDTXY010000180.1:0-5957 GCA_040005945.1 Acidobacteriota bacterium | reverse complement strand
GTCGAAGAACCGCGAGAGGGGAAGACCGCCCGCCGCGATGAGCGTGTCCAGGCTCTCGCCGTCGACGAGCTCCATCGCGAGGAACCGTGTGCCGCCCGACTCCTCGACCGCGAAGATCGTGACGATGTTGGGGTGGTTGAGCGAGGCCAGCGTGCGCGCCTCGCGCTCGAAGCGGGCCAGACGCTCCGCGTCCAGCGCCACCGATTCGGGAAGGACCTTGATCGCGACGTCACGCCCGAGCTTCGAGTCCTTCGCCCGATACACCTCGCCCATCCCGCCCGCCCCGAGCGGCGACAGGATCTCGTAGGCGCCGAGACGAGTTCTAGGCGACAGCGGCATGAGGTGGCGGATTCTATTCCCCTGAGGGCGGCCCCGCCGGGGCGATCACCGGACGTCGTCCATTTAGAAAATTCTTGTTTTGAGCGACTTAGCCCGCCTCCGGAGCCAGCGCGTTTGACTCTCAAATAATGGATGTATTAGGCTCCACATTTGGAGGCAGTTTGGTCGAAGAGCAGGCGTATCCCCGATCCCAATACGGGCCCTCCCCGTTGGTCGACCTCCGCTCCAAGCCCGCCCGCGAGCGGCTGAGCCCGTCGGCGCTCAAGGCGTTCTTCAACATCGTCGACCGCTGGAAGGTGCAGGACGAGATCGCGCGCGAGCTCCTGGGGGGAATCTCGAACGGGACCCTCTACAACTTGAAGCGCAACCCCAAGAAGAAGGTCCTCGGCACGGACGAGCTGCTGCGTGTCTCCTACCTGATCGGCATCTTCAAGTCGCTCAACATTTTGTTTTCCCAGGCGTTGGCGGACGCTTGGATGCAGCGCCCGAACTCGAACTCGATCTTCGGCGGCCAGACCCCGCTGGCCTACGTTCGGGTGGGCGGGATCCCCGCGCTGCAAACGGTCCGGCGCCTCCTGGATGCGCGCCGCGGCGGCCTGTGAACCTCCCGCCGATCAGCCTCGTCCGGCAATACGACACGTCCCGGCTCATTCCGTCCCGGCACGGCGGGGAGACCGTCCTGGCGCGGATCGCCGACGACGATTCGCACCTCCAAGACCTCTTCGAGCTCGACCACGCGACCGACGACCGGCTGCTGGCCGAGAACAACCGGGTTCCCGGAGTCGCGGTGCACGAGCTGGTCTTCGGCGTGCCCTACTTCCGCATCGTCAACGCGGCGTTCTGCCATCCCCATCCCAACGGCAGCCGCTTCAACGGCCCGGACCGCGGAGCCTGGTACGGAGGCTTCGAGACGGAAACGGCCCAGGCCGAGGTGGCGTACCACAAGTGGCTGGAGCTCTCGGAGACGCGGTGGTTCGAGGAGACGGCGACCTACGTCGAGTACCGCGCCGATTTCACCTCTTCGTTCCACGATCTGCGCGGACAGCAAGACTTCGCGGCCTGCCTGGACCCGGCGACCTACGTGGAATCGCAGCGGCTGGCCGCCGCGCTGCTGGCCGCGGATTCGCTCGGAGTCGTCTATCCCAGCGTCCGCAGACCCGGCGGGACGTGCGTCGCCTGTTTTCGGCCGGTGCTGATCGTCAACGTGCGCCAGGGCGCGACGTACCGCTTCGAGTGGTCGGGATCCCCGACGCCCAGAATCCAGGAGCTCGTCAGCGTTCCAGCTCCCGCACGATCTTCTCGAGTTGCTCGCGCTCTGCGTGGTCGAGCTCGTCCTGGTGTTGGCCTTCCACATTCCACACCTAGGAGCTGACCTGCCGCGGGCGCGTCAGTCATTCCACGGCCGGAATCTTGGCCGGGTCCTCCAGCAGGAATTGGGGATCGATGCGGGCGTTGTGCCACCGAACGCCGAAGTACAGGTGCGGTCCGGTGGCCCGGCCGGTCGAGCCCACCAGCCCGATGCGGTCGCCCTTGCCGACCTCCTGCCCGGCCCGAACTCCGATTTCGGACAAGTGGAAGTACATCGTGATGAGGCCGTCCCCGTGGTCGATGAACACGGCCTGGCCCGGATAGAACAGATCTTCGGCCAGGACGACGGTGCCGTCGGCGACGGCGGATACCGGGGTCCCCGTGGTTAGCGCATAGTCGACACCCATGTGAGGCTGCGCGGCCGGCTTCCCGTTGAACACCCGATTCCACCCGAAGGTCTTCGGCTCCGGCAGCGGTTTGGCGGGCGGTCCGAGCGGCAGCGTGAACCGGGCCGGCCCCTCATGCCGCTTCCAGATCTTTGCGACCATCACTTGCTCACGCGCATTTCGCCGGAGGTCGTCGGGCGATGGATTGCCCTGGGGAAGCTCGCCGAGGTCGAGCTCCTCGGTTCCATATGTGCGCGTCGTCACCGCGATTCGGGCGTGCTGAGGCCTTCCGCTGCCTCGGCGGGCGATCGCGATGACCGCCGGCTTCTGGAGAAGGTCGATCGGGTAATAACAGGTCTCCAGGAGCGCCGCCCATGTGCGCCCGCTCATGCCGCAGCTTTTCGTGCCCGGCAGCGACCAGCGCACGACCGTTCCGGAGTTCGCCGGGAGGGGGGCTTTGGCCTGCTTTCGGGGCGCAGCCAGAGCGAATACAGGGCCCGGAACGATCGAAACGACGGCCATCCACACTACGGCCAAAGAGCGATACCGCGATCGGTTCATGCCATGCCCCCACGTCGTGCCCATGCAAAGGTCATTCCGAGCGCACCCGCTCATGGGCCGGGCGGGTTTAGGCTAACGTCTTCATAGACCGTCGTCGTGCCGAATCTCTTGAGGACGGTCAATGTCGGGGCGACCCCGGCGGCGCGCGCTTCCCGTCGCAGCATCTCAAGCGTGTCGGTGTCGGAAGATCGGATCACGAAGAACGCTCGCGGCGGACGCGTCGGAGCCTGCGGAGTCGTGGCGCCCGGGGACGGAACGACCTGCAGGACCTCGAGCCGCCAGTCGGTCGATAGCCGTTCGACGGGGACATCCCCGCGGCTCAGGTAGTAAGCGATGGGAGTGGCCCAATACCCATTCGCCCCGACGAGGTCTCCGGTCCTCAACTGGGGAGTCAGGAAATCGCAGATCCGGTCCACGCGGGCCGGGTCCTCGAAGTTCGCGCGCGAGCGGATGAAGACCGCCGCGCCCAGCCCCAGCTCGACCGCGATGACGGTGCACGCGAGTAGGATCCGCCTCGTCCTCGGAGCGAGCCGTCCGCGGAAGAGCAGCGCGGCGAGCCCGGCGCAGGCCGTTCCGAAATAGAGCGGCAAGAGATAGAGCCAGACCCTCGAGAACGGAACCGTGCGCTGCACCAGAAGCAGAAGGACCGGCCACACGAGCGCCGGGATGGCGGGGGAGAACCGGAAGGATGAGAAGCGGCGGTGGAAAATCACGGCCGCGAGAGCGCACAAGCCCAGGCTCATCGCGACGATCCCCGGGATCGAGCGGTTCCATTCCTCCCAGACGCCTTGCAGGGAGCCGGCAAGCCCGTCCAGGAACCGCGGCCAGGTTAGCGACTCGAAGGCGCTGGCGGTGAGCGCCCCGAAACCGGATCGCATCCCGATCGGCGCATAAGCGGCGGCCGCCAGGACCGCCACCGCCAGGATCGCGAGTAGCGTGTGGCGCAACAGGACCCGGCGCGCCGGCGAAGCCGACTCTCTCAGGATCTCCACGCCCAGCCACAGGACGATCGTGCCGAATCCGTAGATCATCGTCGGAATCGTGTAGAAGCCGGCCGCGGAGATCGCGACGAACGCGATCCAGTCCCTCGGGCGGTCTCGCCGCAGCAGTCGGGCGGCGAGCGTGAACGCCGCCACGAAACAGAGCCCGAGGATCGTGTAGCCCCGCGCGTTGGTCGAGTACGAGACGAGTGGATCGGAGACGGCGACGAAGGCGGCGGCCAGCAGGGCCGCCCGTTCGTGGAAGAGCCGGCGAATCCAGAAATAGATCCCCGGCACCAGCGCAACGCCGGCGCAGAAGGCTGGCAGGCGAATGACCCAGGGGTGATTGCCGAACAGGCGAACGCAGACGTGAACGAGCAGCGTGTGGAACAGGTGATTGTTGGGAAGCGAGTAGTCGGCGAGGCCCACCGCGAGCGGCTGGGACGCGTAGTGCAGGAACGTGAATGCCTCGTCGTAGTCCATCGGCCGGAAGAGGTTGGCCAGGCGCAGCGCGAGGGCGACCATCCCGATGAACGCCAGGATCGGGATCGCGAGGGCCCGGTCTTCCGAAGGCGGATCCTGGAGGGTTCGATCGGGAGTCTGCGACGCGCGCGCGAAACGGCGAGCAGGCTTCGGGCTTTTCGGCCGGTTCTCTCGCTTCTTCGTCACGCGGGTCCAGGCACCATTATCCCCAGATCCCGAGATCGCGAGCGACGCGTCGACTCAGCGCCGCTTGGCGGGGGCCGCAGCCGGCCAAATGGGACTGGCCAGCTCCAATCGCCAGAGAGGACCTCCCGAGAACATCGGCCCCTCGGATCGGACGAACGCGGGCGCGTCGGCCTCGAGGACCCAGACGTGGGTGTCCTCCGGCTGCTTGCCCAGCAGCGGCGCGAGAAGTCCGGCGATGCCGCCGATCTGGATCTTCACGACGAAATGCGTGCCCTTGCGCCGGGTGCCGCCCACGGAAAACGGATCCTCGCCGGACGGCGTGATGAGGAGCTTGACCAGGCGGGGCTTGGGCGTCGCCGCCACCATGGAGACCGTCGTCGGCGGCGCATCGGGCTTGAGGTTCTTGATCAACGTGAGGACGATGCCGTTGGCCACGTCGGCAGGCAGCTCCATGCGCTCGGCGGCCGTCTTTTCCTTGCCGTCCTCGGTGTAGTGGACCGTGACGTCGCCGCTCCGCGCATCGACGAAGACCTCCATGGGCGTCTTGAACGCCGGCCCCTTTTGGACGAGCCGATCGCTGATGAGTCGGAAATCCCCTCGCTGCGAATAGACGGACGTCTCCTCGGAGACTGAGCCGTCGTGGAAATGGAGCATGAGGCGGCTGGTGACCTGGTCGCCGCGGACGGACTGGATCAGATCGCCGTCGGCCAGCGACTTTCCGTCCAGGGCGTGCAGGACCAGGAACCCGTGCACCAGGCCCTCGGGGTAGCGCACGGGCACGACGTCGGCGCAGAGCGTCGCGCGCGAGAGCGTGGCGGACAGGACGAGGAGCGGCGCAATCGAAGACAGTCTCAGTGGCGAGCCCTCCCGGGCCCGGCCATTGCAACTTGAGTGCCGTCTCGGAGAACGGTGGAGCCGAAGTCGGCTAGGCCGACAGGCTCTGCAGCGCGGAGTCGGATTCGGGGACCGCGGCCGCGCAGGTCGCATGGAGATTGACCATCTCCACCAGAAGTCCCAGACGATCCAGAAAGTCTCCGACCTGCTTGGGGCCATCGCTCGATCGGCACGTGAACGACACCATGCCCTTGGCCGGCTCGAGTCGATAACGCTGGAAGAGCTCCGAGTCCTTCGCCACCTCGCTGTACGACGCCAGCCAGCGGTTGTCGACGCCTCCCGCCAGGCTGACGATGTGGCGATGGAAGAGGGGCCCCAGCACTTCTTCTCGCATTGCGGCGCGCTCGACCGTGACGTTGTACATGCTGTTCAATCTCCCCGGTACTCGGGTGCCTCTCTTGCGGGATGAAGGAGCAAACGGGGAGCCAGTACCGCAAATGTTTGCCATGGAACGACTTGAGACAGATCGCATCGGCGGGTGTGACGAGAAAGGTCGGTGGTAACGCCGTAGACTGTCACTACTCCAAGCGTCTGATAGCGGTGCGAATGGGAAAGGGGCGCCTTGGGCAGGCGCCCCTCGTCGTGGCCCGATCGGACTAGTTCTTCTTTTCGGGCTTCGCCATCTGTTGGGTCATGGCGACGGCGTACTTTTCGAACTCGTCGCTGGAGACGGTGAAGGCGTTGAACATGTAGTTCGAGTTGGACCAATCCCAATTCTGCCCCGAGCCGGTGTAGGTCTGATGGGTCGTCGCGCCCTGCTCGTATTCGCGGTGGAACGGATCGGCGCCCGGCGGGTTGACGATCTTGTTCGTGCCGCCCA
>JBDTXY010000179.1:0-6018 GCA_040005945.1 Acidobacteriota bacterium | reverse complement strand
GCGCCCGCTCCAGACGTTTTTCTCCGGCATCGCGATCGTGATCTTTGCGGGGTTCCTGCTTTCCGCCCTGCGCCGCAGCGGGGATGTCGCCCCCCAGCCGCTGGCAGGCCGCGCGGAGTCCCTGGGCGACCCGGCTGCGCTCTCGCGCGAGCTGTTTGCGGGGTTCCTGCTGCACTTCGAGGCCGTCTCGGTGCTTTTGCTGGCTGCCTTGGTCGGCGCGTTCGTCCTGGCCCGCCGCGAGAGGCTTCCATGATCGGCTCGATCCCCCTCGCCGAGGTCCTGATCGTCTCCGGAGCGCTCTTTTGCATCGGCCTGTGCGGCGCGCTGCTGCGGCGCAACGCCATCCAGATCTTCCTTTCGATCGAGCTGATGATGAACGCGTCGAATCTGGCACTCCTGGGCTACGGCGCGGCCATGGGAACGCGGGAAGGCCAGATCATCGTGTTCTTCGTCATCGCGATCGCCGCGGCCGAGGCGGCCGTGGGCCTGGCGATCTTCGTGGCGCTCTTCCGACACACCGAGACGATCGACGTCAACAAGATCCACCTGCTCAAGTGGTGAGGCGCAACACACGATGATCGCGCTCTGGGTCCTCCCCGTCCTCCCGTTGCTGGGATTCCTGGTCAACGGGCTTCTGGGCAAGCGCCTGGGCAAGTCCTTCGTTTCGGCCGTCGGGGTCGGCTCCGCGGCGCTGGCCACTCTGGCCGCGTACAGCAGGCTGGTCCCGTACCTGACTGCGTCCGGACGGCCGATCGTCGAGCCGGTTGGCGGCTGGATCCTCGCGGGCTCGTTGTCGATCGATCTTTCCTTCCGGCTGGATCCTCTGTCGGCCCTGATGCTGTCGTTCGTCACGTTCGTGGGGTTCCTCATCCATGTCTACTCGGTCGGCTACATGCGGCACGACGAGACCGACGCCGGCTACGCCCGGTACTTCGCCTATCTCAATCTGTTTCTCTTCGCGATGTTGACGTTGGTGCTCGCGGAGAGCTTCCTGCTCATGTTCGTCGGATGGGAGGGCGTGGGCCTCTGCTCCTACCTCCTGGTGGGCTACTACTTCGAGCGGGAGTACGCGGCGGCCGCCGGCAAGAAGGCCTTCGTCGTCAACCGCATCGGCGACTACGGGTTCCTGCTGGGCATGTTCGGGATCTTCACCACGTTCGGCAGCCTCAACTATTCCGAGGTGTTCTCCAAGGCCGCCCAGTCGCCGGCCCAATTCTCGCCGGCGCTCACGCTCATCTGCCTTTGCCTCTTCGTGGGCGCCGTGGGAAAGAGCGCGCAGGTTCCCCTGTACGTTTGGCTGCCGGACGCCATGGCCGGGCCCACTCCCGTCTCCGCCCTGATCCACGCGGCCACGATGGTGACGGCCGGCGTCTACATGGTGACGCGCTGCAACGTGCTCTTCCGTCTGGCGCCGGAAGCGATGCTCGTGGTGGCGGTCGTCGGGGGATTCACCGCCATCTTCGCCGGAACGATCGCCGTCGCGCAGAACGACATCAAGAAGGTCCTCGCGTACTCGACGGTCTCGCAGCTGGGCTACATGTTTCTGGCGTGCGGGGTCGGGGCCTACGTGGCCGGGATGTTCCACGTGATGACGCACGCGTTTTTCAAGGCCTGCCTCTTCCTCGGGTCCGGTTCCGTGATCCACGCCATGGGCGGGGAGCAGGACGTGCGGCGGATGGGCGGCCTCAAGTCGAAGCTCCCGGTCACGTTCTGGACGTTCCTCATCGCGACGCTGGCGATCTCGGGCATCCCGCCCCTGGCCGGCTTCTTTTCCAAGGACGCGATCCTCGCGGGCGTCTTCGAGGCGGGGAGCGGATCGGCCCGGCTGCTCTGGGCGGTCGGCCTCTTCACGGCCGGACTGACGGCCTTCTACATGTTCCGCCTGGTCTCGTTGACGTTCTTCGGACCGTTCCGGGGCACGCACGAGCAGGAGCACCACCTGCACGAGTCGCCATCCTCCATGACGATTCCCTTGATCGTTCTGGCCGGTCTCTCGATCGTGGGGGGCTGGGTCGGCCTGCCCGCCGTCTTCGGGGAGAACGCGAACCGGTTCGCCCGCTTCCTGGCTCCCGTCTTCGAGCCCATTGCGGGGCACGAGGCGGAGCACGCGGCGCTGCCCCACGCGACCGAGTGGCTGCTGATGGGGCTCTCAGTCGCCGTCGCCGCCTCCGGGCTCCTGCTGGCCTGGAAGTGGTACGCGAAGGACGAGGGGCGGGTCCCCGCGCGCATCGCGGCGGCTTTCCCGGGCCTCTATGCCCTGGTGGCGGACAAGTTCCGCATCGACGAGCTCTACGGCGCGCTCTTCGTGCGGCCGTTCGCCTGGCTGGCCCGCGCGCTCTGGAAGGTCGTCGACGTCCTGGTGATCGACGGGATCCTGAACGCGGCGGCTTTTCTCGTCGAGCTGGCCGGCGACCTGCTGCGCTTTCTCCAGACCGGCAACGCGCGCAACTACGCGCTGACCCTCCTGCTGGGCTTAGTCGCCCTCCTGATCTGGGTCGTGGGGGCGAGCTAGATGGAGCAGTGGCTGGCCGAGCACCTGCTCTCCGTTCTGGTCTTTCTGCCGGCGGCGGGAGCGGCGCTTCTGTTGCTCTTTCCGCGCTCGGCCGCGCGCGGGGCGAAGCTCGCGGCCCTGGCCGTGGCGACGCTGGAGTGCATCCTCTCGCTTCCGCTGTGGTGGCATTTCGACGTCGCGCAGAAGGGCTTCCAGTTCCGCGAGGCCGTGCCCTGGATCCCTCCGCTCGGGATCTCGTACCTGCTGGGTATTGATGGGATCTCGCTGGTGCTGATCCTGCTGACCACGATCCTGACTCCCGTGTCGCTGCTCTTCTCGCTGACCCACGTCGACAAGGAGGTGCGCGCATTCTCGATCGCGTTCCTGGTCCTGGAGACCGGCGTGATCGGGACTCTGGTTGCGCTGGACCTCGCCCTCTTCTACGTCTTCTGGGAAGTGATGCTCGTGCCCATGTACTTCATCATCGGGATCTGGGGCGGGGCGCGCCGCATCTACGCCGCGATGAAGTTCTTTCTCTTCACGATGTCCGGCAGCCTGCTGATGTTCCTGGCCATCCTCTACATCGCCATTCGCCAGCATGCGGTCACCGGAACCTGGTCCTTCGCGCTGGAGGATCTCTACCGGATGACGTTCACGGGCTCGACGGCGACGCTGCTCTTCGCGGCCTTCGCGCTGGCGTTCGCGATCAAGGTCCCCGTCTTCCCTCTCCACACGTGGCTTCCGGACGCGCACACGGAAGCGCCCACGGCCGGGTCGATCATCCTCGCCGGCATCCTGCTCAAGCTCGGCGTGTATGGATATCTCCGGTTCGCCCTCCCGCTCTTTCCGGACACGGCCTTGCGCTTTGCGCCCTGGCTGGGTGTCCTGGGCGTCATCGGAGTGATCTACGGCGCCTTCGTGGCGTACGCGCAGCACGACATGAAGCGGCTGGTCGCGTATTCCTCGGTCTCGCACCTGGGACTCGTGGTCATCGGAGTGGGAGCGTTCACGACGATCTCGCTGCAGGGCTCGATCCTCCAGATGGTCAATCACGGCCTGTCCACGGGTGCGCTGTTCCTGATGGTGGGCGTCCTGTACGAACGCCGGCACACGCGGGAGATCGACGCCTACGGCGGCCTCGCCGGAGTCGTCCCGGTGACGACCGCGCTCTTCCTGATCGCCACGCTGTCCTCGATCGGCCTTCCGGGCTTAAACGGCTTCGTGGGCGAGTTCCTGATCCTGCTCGGGACGTGGACCTCGCCGCACCGCTGGTGGGCCGTCGCGGCCGCGTCGGGAGTCGTATTGTCGGCGATCTACATGCTCACGCTGGTGCAGCGCGTGTTCTGGAATCCCATCCAGCACGAGGAGAACAAGGCCCTGCCGGAGATCCGGCCCAGTGAGCTCGTCGCCGCAACGGTGCTCGTCGTGCTCATGATCTGGATCGGCGTGCGCCCCAACGACGTGCTGGATCGCCTGCGCGGCTCCGTGGAGGCCCTCCAGGAGACGGTGTCGGCCAAGCAGATCGCGAGCCGCGCGCCGTGATCGACTTCGTCCAGTTCACGCACGCCGACTTGCTCGCGATCGCGCCGGAGATCGTCCTGGCTGCCGCCGGCTGCCTGATCCTGCTGCTCGAGGCCTTCGCACCGGCCCTGCACCGGTGGTTCGCGACGCTGGCGCTCGCGGGCGTCGCCGGTTCCCTCTATTTCCTCTTGAACGCGCCGGGCGGAACCAGCTTCGGCGGCCGCTTCGAGACTTCGCCGCTGACCACGCTCGTGGGAATCTTCCTCGGCGGCTCCGCTGTCCTCGCCATCCTGGTTGCCAAGCCCTACCTCGCGCGCACCCACGAAGAGAAGGGCGAGTTCTACGCCCTGCTGTTGTGGGGACACCTGGGCGTCTCCCTGATGACCCGCGGTCTGGATCTCTTGATCGTCTTCATCGGATTGGAGACGCTGTCCCTCTCGTTCTACGTGCTCGCCGCCTTCTTCCGAAACGTGGAAGCCTCGGCGGAGGCCGGCCTGAAGTATTTCCTGACCGGCGCCTTCGCCTCCGCGTTTACGCTCTACGGCGTCGTCCTCCTGTTTGGCGCCAGTGGCGGCACCCGCATCGCGGGCCTGGGGCAGGCGGGGCTTGCGGGCCGGCCGGGCGTGATCCTCGGACTGCTGCTCCTGATCGTCGGGTTCGGATTCAAGATGTCGCTGGCCCCCTTCCACGCGTGGGCGCCGGACGTCTACCAGGGCATGCCGACGCCGGCGGTGCTATATCTCTCGATCGCGCCCAAGGGCGCCAGCGTGCTGGTGCTCTACCGGGTGCTGTCCGCGGTGTTCGAACCGGGCATGCCGGACCGTTTCCGAACCGGAATCGCGGCCCTGGCCATCCTCTCGATGACGCTGGGCAACGTCGTGGCTCTCGCGCAGCGGGACGCCAAGCGCCTTCTGGCGTACTCGGGCATCGCCCACATGGGGTACGTCACGATCGCGCTGGCGGTCTTCGGGCGCGAGGCGCTGGCGGCGGCGGTCATCTACTTCTTCGGCTATCTCGTCTCCAACGCCGGCGCCTTCGCAGCCGTCTCGGCGCTCTATCACGACGAGTCCAAGCCGCATCCGGTGGCGATGCTCGCGGGGGAAGGCCGGCGCGCGCGCTTCGCGTCCGCGGTCTTCGCCCTGTGCCTGTTCTCCCTGGCGGGGATCCCGGCCACCGCGGGCTTCATCGGCAAGTTCTTCCTGTTCAAGTCGGCCCTGGAGAGGGGGCTGTATTCCCTGGCGATCATCGGCGTCGTCAACAGCCTCGTGTCGATCGGCTACTACCTCAAGGTCGTCTACATCCTCTACATGCGCGAGCCGATCGAGCCCGAGGGTCCGCCGCCCCTGGCGGCCGCCGACCGGATCGCGCTGACGCTCTGCGCCGCCGGCATTCTGGCGATCGGCATCTTCCCCGCGTCCCTCTGGAAGTTCGCGCTCAACGCGGCCGCGGGTCTTCCGCTTCCCGGGCCCTGAGCCCCGGTCACCGTTTTCGACGATCGACCCACTCGAGAATAAGGAGAGAGACCAATGGCACGCAAGCGTCCTCAGTCCCGCGCCGCGGCTCCGAAGAAGAAGGCGACCTCCGCGCCGGCGCTGTCTCCGGAGAATCTGAACCCATACGAGTTCGCTCAGCGCCAGTTCGACCGCGCCGCCGATCACCTGGGCTTGGACGCCGGCATTCGCGACATCCTGCGGCATCCCAAGCGGCAGCTGATCGTGTCGATCCCGGTCAAGATGGACAACAAGCGGGTCAAGGTATTCACCGGCTACCGCGTGCAGCACTCGATCGCGCGCGGCCCCTCCAAGGGCGGAATTCGCTTCCACCCCGGCGTCACGCTCGACGAGGTCAAGGCCCTGGCCATGTGGATGACCTGGAAGTGCGCGGTCGTGAATATCCCGTTCGGCGGCGCCAAGGGCGGCATCACGGTGGATCCCAAGAAGCTCTCCATGGACGAGAATGAACGGCTGACGCGCCGCTACACGTCCGAGATCTCGATCCTTCTGGGG
>JBDTXY010000178.1:0-6019 GCA_040005945.1 Acidobacteriota bacterium | reverse complement strand
GGTTCCATCGGAATGCCCGAATTGATCCTGATTTTCGTCGTGGCCCTTCTGGTCTTCGGACCCAAGAAGTTGCCCGAGCTCGGCAAGTCCCTGGGAAAGGGGCTGGCCGAGTTCAAGAAGGCCTCCGAGGACCTCAAGCGCACGATCGAGGATGAGATCGAGCAGGGCAAGCAGGAGGCGGCTTCGGTCAAGCAGCACGTCTCGGAGGTGCGCAACACCTTGACCGCCGCCGCGGCGCCGATCGAGACCCCACATGCGGCGGTCCCCGCGGCTCCTGCAGCTCCCGTGGCTCCCGCGGGACCGGAGGCTTCGGTCCCCCGAGCCGACGCGCCGATTCGTCCGGCTTGAGCGGCTTCAACCCGCGCGAGCTCCTCGAAGGCCGGGTTGGCCGCAGCCCGTCCGCGGCCGAAGACGAGCTTCCCCGGATGAGCTTCTTCGAGCACCTCGAGGAGCTCCGCAAGCGCCTCGTGGTCTCGCTGATCACGGTCTTCGTCACGTTCCTGATGGCATGGACCTGGGCGCCGGAGATCTTCGCGTTCCTCGCCCGCCCCATCCGGCGCGTGCTCCCGCCGGGACAGAACCTCTCCTACACGACGCTGACGGAGCCCTTCCTCATGTACTTCCGGGTGGCGCTCTTGGCCGGCACGATCGCCGCGTCGCCCATCCTCTTGTGGCAGATCTGGCTGTTCATTTCTCCGGCGCTCTACCGCAAGGAGAAGCGCTGGGTGCTCCCGTTCGTGTTCTTCGGCGTGCTCTTCTTCCTCCTGGGATGCGCCTTCGCGTACTACGAGGCTTTCCCGCTGGTCATCGGGTTCCTGATCAAGGTGGGGGAGCCGTTTCAGGCCGTCATCACGATCAACGAGTACGTCTCCATGGCCACCAAGCTGATCCTGGGCCTGGGACTCTGTTTCGAGATGCCGATCCTGGTCTTCTTTCTCGCCCGGCTGGGGATCGTGTCTGAGCGCTGGCTTCTGGCCAAGTTCAAGTAC
The DNA here is from genome assembly GCA_040005945.1 of Acidobacteriota bacterium. Lineage (GTDB taxonomy): Bacteria > Acidobacteriota > Thermoanaerobaculia > UBA5066 > Gp7-AA6 > DAHUXD01. The sequence continues at coordinate 5,030 of JBDTXY010000178.1, read as the reverse complement.
GCCGTGCTGATCATCTTCATCATCGCGGCGGCGATCACGCCCACGCCCGACATCGCGACGCAGTGCGTGTTCGCGCTGCCGATGATCGGCCTCTACCTCCTGGGCATCTTGATCGCGTGGATCTTCCGCAAGAAGACTCCCCGGGTCGAGGCGGGGGTCACGCCCGGCTGATCTCGGCGTTTCGCTCCAGGATCCGTTCGATGAACTCCCGGACCGCGCCGTGCCCACCCGGGCTCTTCAGCACGATCGTGGCCGCCTTCCGCGCCGCGGCCACGGCGTCCGATGGGCAGGCGGAGAGACCCGCGGCCTCGAACATCGGGATGTCCGGCTCGTCGTCGCCGATGGCCGCGATCTGCTCGCGGGACAGCCCGAGCCTGCGGCGGACCGCCGCGATCCGCGCGCCCTTGTCGCGCACTCCCTGATAGCAGAGCCGCACGCCGAGCTCGCGGGCCCGCCGGGACGTGGCGGTGGAACTGCGGCCCGAGATCCAGCACAGCGTCACGCCGGCCGCCGCCGCCTTGCGCATGCCGTGGCCGTCTTTCGTGTTGAAGACCTTGAACTCGTTGCCGCGGCCGTCCAGATAGATCTGGCCGTCGGTCAGGACGCCGTCGACGTCCATGACGAGAAGCCGGATGGCTTCCCGCGGCGCCTTCGCCGTCCGGCGCACCGTTCGCGAATCCCTCAGCGGATTCCCGCCGACAGCAGGTCGTGCATGTGCAGCGCCCCCTGGATGCGTCCAGCCGGGTCGACGACGAAGAGCGAGGTGATGCGGGAAGACTCCATGGTCTCGAGCGCGGCGGATGCGAATTCCTCGGCCTCGACCGTGCGCGGGTTGGGCCGCGCGCACTCGCCGGCGGCCTTGCCCAGCCGCGCGGGGTCCTGCTCCAGGGCGCGCCTCAAGTCGCCGTCCGAGATCACCCCCAGGAGCCGGTTCTCCGCATCCACCACCGCAGTGACGCCCATCATCTTGCGCGACATCTCGTGAATGGCGGAGGTCATCGAGCTCTCGCCGCGCACTTGCGGGACGCGCTCCCCGGTCCGCATGAGGTCCTTGACCTTGAGGAACCGGCGTCCCAGCGATCCTCCCGGATGGAGCGCGGCGAAATCCTCCTCCTTGAACCCCTGCTTGACCGAGATCGACATGGCCAGGGCGTCGCCCATCGCGAGCATCGCGGCCGTGGATGCCGTGGGGGCCAGGTTCAACGGGCACGCCTCCCGGGATATCGCGACCGAAATCACGATCTCAGCGGCGCGTGCGACCGAGGAACCGGGAATCCCGGTCATCGCGATGGTCCGGATCTCCCGCTGCTTCGCGAACTCCAGCAACCGCACGACCTCCGGGGTTTCCCCCGAGTAGGACAGCGCCAGCACGACGTCGCCCGGCATGAGCATCCCGAGGTCGCCGTGGCTGGCCTCCCCCGCGTGGAGGAAGTAGGCCGGCGTGCCCGTCGAGGCGAGCGTGGCGGCGATCTTCTGTCCGATCAGGCCGGACTTCCCGATTCCGCTGACGCAGAGGCGGCCCGACGAAGTCTCGATCGCGTCGACCGCCTTCTCGAAGGGCTCGCCCAGATTGTCGATCTGCCGGCGGATCGCATCCGCTTCGATCTCCAGGACTTTTCGGGCGGCGTCGAGGCTCACGAGTCTATCTTAAGGCCTCCCGCGAGTATGATCCGCCTTCTATGGCGCAGCTGACCCAGGCCATCATCGTCTACGGTCTGCCCCTGATTTTCGGGATCGTTCTGCTCGAACAGCTGGGCGCGCCCATCCCCGCGATTCCGGTCTTGATCGTGGGAGGCGCCCTCGCCGTCGACGGGGATCTCTCCGCCCCGGAGATCCTCGGAGTGGCGATTCTCGCCTCCGTCCTGGCGGATTCCCTCTGGTACTGGCTGGGACGCCGGCAGGGTCACAAGGTCTTGAAGACCCTCTGCCGGATCTCGCTGTCGCCGGATTCCTGCGTGCGGCAGACCGAGTCGCTCTTCGAGCGGTTCGGCATGCCCTCCCTCCTCGTCGCGAAGTTCATCCCCGGCTTCTCGACCGTGGCCCCGCCGCTGGCGGGCTCGCTCGGGATCGGCATGCGCTCCTTCCTCCTCTACGACGCGGGAGGAGCCCTGCTGTGGGCCGGCGCCGGGGTGGGCGGAGGAATGATTTTCCATTCGGCGATCGACCGCGCCCTGGCGTTCCTGACTTCCATCGGCAGCGGCGCATTCGTGATGCTGGGCGTGGCGCTCGCGCTGTTCGTGGCGTTCAAGTGGTGGCAGCGGAGGCGCTTCTACAAGATGCTCCGGATGGCGCGGATCTCGGTGGACGAGCTGCGGGACTTGATCGACGGCGGAAAGAGCCCGATCGTCCTGGATGTCCGCACCGCCGGAGCGCGGTCGCGCGATCCTCGCCGCATCCCCGGCGCGGCGGTCCTGGAGGCCTCGGAGCTGGACGCGAGACTGGCCGAGCTCCCCCGCGAGCGCGAGATCATCCTCTACTGCACCTGACCCAACGAAGCCACAGCGGCCCGTGTGGCCCGCTTGCTCATCGATCGGGGATTCAAGCTGGTCCGGCCTTTGGCCGGGGGGCTGGATGCCTGGGTCCAGGCCGGCTATCCGGTCGAGGGAGACCCGCTGATCGCGATTCGAGAGGCCCGACCGCGAGCCTGAGGTTGTCCAGCCGCCACCGCGGGCGGCACCATGCCATCAAGCCATGTCACCGAGCACGACGTCGTCGACGGCACCCTTCGTCTCGGCGCCGCGGCCCCAGGATCGCGTCGACGCCCCGCCTTGCTCGGGGTCGAGGACGAGCGGGACTGTGCGGAAGTAGAATTCCCTCGCGAAAGGGGGGAGCTCCATGCTCAAGACGCGATGGGCCTCGGCGAGACTCGTTCTGGCGTGCATGCTCGCGGCAGCAGTCGTCCCGGCGGAGACCGCGGACAAGTATCAGGTCACGGGTCCGGTGCTGGAAGTCACGGATACCATGATCGCGGTTCAGAAGGGCAAGGATCGTTGGGAAGTGGCGCGGGACGCGGGAACGAAGGTGACCGGAGACCTGAAGGTCGGCTCCAAGGTGACGATCAAGTACCGGATGACGGCGACCTCGGTGGAAGTGAAACCGGGCGCCAAGACCGCGAAGGCCAAGACGAAGTAGGGGGAATCGCTCCGAAATGAAAACGGCCGCGCTCCCGCGCGGCCGTTTTCGTCGACGTGGATCCGCTTACTGTTTGGGCGCGTCCTGCTTGGAGACGCGGTACCCGGCCTGGATGGCATCGGCTTCGGTCATGAACTTGCCCTCCTTGGTCTTGCCGTACCAGGGGTCGCCCTCGCGGTGGTAGACCTTGGTGGCGGTGTTGACCCAGACCATGCCCGCGGCCGGCGCGGTCCGGGGCGCGACCTCGGTTCCCGCGTCCTGCGACGCAGCCTTGGGCGCGGGCCGAGCCGCGCCGCGAGACGCCGGGGCCGTCTGGCCCGATGCGTCGGCAGGCTGCGCGGAGGCGCCCGCAGCCGGCGCGGACGCCGCGACGGCGGCCGTCTTCCGGCCCCGGCCTGCGACCACGAGATAAGGACGCGCTTTCTCCAGCGCCGAAGCCGACACCCCCGCCTTGCTCACGTCGTCGACGGATGTGTACGGCCGGCCGGCGATGATCTTCTTGGCCGTCGCTTCTCCGATGCCCGGCAGCGCTTCGAGATCCTTCTGCGAGCCGGTGTTGAGATCGACCCGGTTGTATCCGGCCGAGCCGGCGGGCGTCGAGGCCGCGGAGGCGGCCGCCTTGGTCGCCTTCACCTTCGACTTGGGCGCGGCCGGCTCCGCCGTCGCCGCCGCGGCGGGTTTTGCGGGAGCGCTCGGAGCCGATCCCACAGTCGCTTTTCCCTTGAGCTTCATGACGGTCGAAGCGGGAACGCCGGCCTTGCTCACGTCGTCCACGGAGCGGTACGGGCGGCCCGCGATGATTTTCTTGGCCGTGGCTTCACCCACGCCGGGGAGCGCTTCGAGCTCCTGCAGAGAAGCCGTGTTGAGGTTGACCTTGGGAGCCTTGGACTTCGCCGCCTGCGCCGGAGCGGCCGACAGCGCCAGTCCCAGCACGATGGAACACAGAATCGAACCGAGCCTAAGTCGCTTGACCATCGGGTTCCTCCTGGCGCCTCTGGCGCCTGCCCTGGGATCGAGCGCACGCGATTCCGGTGCGCGGCCCGTCCCCTCAGATCCGGGATTGTCTCTTCGTCCGGATGAACGGGACGTGAACGGACGGAACGATTTCGGGGGTCAGCCCTGCGCGGCGGATCCGGCCAGGCTCAAGAGCGAGCGCAGGAGGTCGGGAATCGTCCGGACGTCCAGCTGCGTGGACTTGTCCGAGAGGGCGTGGTCGGGATCGTCGTGAACCTCCAGGAAGAATCCGTCGACGCAGCCCGTGGCCGCGGCCGCCCGGGCCAGCAGCGGGGCATATTGCTTGAGCCCGCCCGTCTCCTTGCCGCCTCCCGGGAGCTGCAGCGAGTGCGTCACGTCGTAGATCACGGGGTAGCCGAAGGCCCGCATCATCGGGAAGGAGCGCATGTCCACGACCAGGTTGTGGTACCCGAAGGAGCTCCCGCGCTCGCAGAGCAGGATCCGTTGGTTGCCGGCAGAACGGCATTTCTCGATGACCTGGCCCATGTCGTCGGGCGCCATGAACTGGCCCTTCTTGACGTTGATGACCTTGCCCGTCTTGGCCGCGGCGAAGATCAGGTCGGTCTGCCGGCAGAGAAAGGCCGGGATCTGGATCACGTCCAGGACTCTCGCGGCCTCTTCGGCCTGCCCCGGTTCGTGGATGTCGGAGATGACGGGCAGGCCCGTCGCCGCCTTGACCGCGCCCAGGATCGACAGCCCCTCCGAGAGGCCCGGGCCGCGGAAGGAGTCCTTGGATGAGCGGTTGGCCTTGTCGTAGGACGACTTGAAGACGATCCGCGCGCCGGTCTGCTCGCCGATGGCGCGCAGCCGTTCCGCCATGGCCAGCGCGTGCGCCCGCGACTCGATGACGCACGGCCCCGCGAAGAAAACGGGCGGGGCGCCGC
>JBDTXY010000177.1:0-6032 GCA_040005945.1 Acidobacteriota bacterium | reverse complement strand
CGCGATCGCCCCGGGCGCAGGCCACGCGCGTCAAGGCGAGGGCCGCGGCCAACGCGTAGTCGAGCTTGCTCCGCGAGCCGTCCATCGAGGCCATCGCCCGGCCGCAATCCAGCAGGATCACCAGATGCGCGCTCTTTTCCCACGTCTCTTCGCGGGCCATGAGGCGGCCGTGCCGCGCCGTGGCCTTCCAGTGGATCCGATTGGGCGCGTCGCTTGCCGCGTAGCGTCGGACCCCATAGGGCTCCGACCCCGCCCCCTGGAGCGCGGTGGGCGATAACCCCAGCTGGTGCCGATGCGCCAGAGCCAGGAGCCGGCCCACGCGCCCCTCCCAGCGGACCTGCGGGTAGATCCGGATCTCCTGCTCCGGCAGCAGCTCGCGCTGCGAGAAGGCGAGCCCCAAGGGACCTTCGATGCGGGCCGTGAGAGGCAGAAGCCGGTGGACGCCGCGGCGCCGCAGGGCGAGACGATAGGTCCACACGCTCCGCTGCCTCGGATCCACCTCCATCCTGTGCCGCAGGGGTGCATCGGCCGCCGCGGGATGGAGCCCTTCGCGCAGACGCACGGAGAGGCGGCGGCCTTCGGCCGTCACCGCCACGGAGACCTCCGGGGTGTCGCCCTGGCACATCATCGGCGGCCACCGGCGATGCGCCGAGAGCCGGCTCGACCGCGCGCCGGCCAGATCCACCGCAAAGGCCGCCAGCGCCAGCGCGTCGCCGCCCATTACGATCCAACGCAGGCCCGGGACGAGCACCGACAGGGCGGCGACCACGGTCAGCAGCGCGAAGACGGCAATCATCCGAGGCGTCGGCATGTCAGCGGGGCACGGCGACCGCGCCCGCGATCTCTCCGAGGAGCTTGCTCGGCGTGTCGCCCTCGAGCTCGGCCTCGGCCGTCAGCAGCACCCGGTGCCCCCAGCAGGGAGCCAGGCACGCCTTCAGATCGTCCGGCGATAAGAAGTCGCGTCCCCGGATCAGCGCCAGAGCGCGAGCCGTCTCCAGCAGCGCGAGCGCGCCGCGCGGGCTGATTCCGATCTCGACGCGGGCAGAGCCGCGCACCGCCGCCGCGAGAGAGGCCAGGTATTCCAGTAGCTCCGGGGCCACGTGCACGCTGGCCGAGCCGCGGCGCAAGGCGATGGCCTGCTCGCGCGAAACCGCGGGCGGGGGCAGCGCGGTCCCGCCGCCCCAGCCGGGCAACGTGCCGGCGACCGCGCGCCGGTAGATCTCCAGCTCGGCCTCGCGCGCCGGAAGCCCCATCTTCACCCGCGCGATGAAACGGTCCAGCTGCGCCTCCGGCAGCGGATAGGTCCCTTCGAACTCGATCGGATTCTGCGTCGCGATCACGAAGAACGAGCCATCCAACGGATAGCAGGTCCCGTCGATGGTGACCTGGGTCTCCTGCATCGCTTCGAGCAACGCGGACTGGGTCTTGGGCGGCGTGCGGTTGATCTCGTCCGCCATGAGGACTTCCGTGAACACGGGGCCCCGCACCAGCCGGAATCCGCCCGAGCTCTGGTCGTAGACGTTGCCGCCGATCAGATCCGACGGCATGAGGTCCGGCGTGAACTGGACCCGGGCGAAGCGCAACCCGAGGCAGGAGGAGAAGGCGCGCGCGAGGAGGGTCTTGGCGATTCCGGGCACGCCTTCGATCAGCGCGTGACCTCCGGCCACGTAGGTCGCCAGCAGCATCTCCGCTGCGGCTTCCTGCCCCACTACGGTGGCACGAACGGATTCCGCGATGCGCGCCGTCGCGATCGAGAGGCCCTCCCGAGAATCGTGCGGTCCGGGAGACATCAACTCGCCCTCCTATGCTTGAGCCATGGCGAGACCGTTCTCGCCAGGCCGACGAACGCGTCCTCGCTCGCGGTCCCCGCCGCCGCCTCGAGCTCCGCGGGAATCGCCGTCCGGGGATCGTAACGTCGAACGTCCGCGATCAACTGCAGCGCGGCGCCCGAGGAATGACGCAGCTCGCGGTGCAGGGCGGCCAATCCCAGGAGAAACGCCGACGCCGAGCCCGTTATCGGCGGCGTCTCCTGCCAGGCGGGGCCGAACCCCGTCGCCAGCGCCCACGCGCAGAGGAGGTAGAGCACGCAGAGCTGCGCCAGGAGCAGGTCCAGGCTCGAGGCGCTCCCGGAGTCGGCGGCCGAACGCTCCCCCGACAGGCCGTGGTGATATTCGTCGAACAGGATCCGCTCTCCCAGCGCTCGCCGCACCGACTCGAGCAAGTCGGCGTTGCCGGGGTTCGAGAGCCTCCCGTTGGAGAGCGCGTCCGCGGGAAGAACGATGACGCGCGCGCGCCCGCGCGCGAAGGCGAAAATCACGGGCTTGCCGTCTTCCCCGCGATAGAGGACCTGGGCGCCGGCGGGAGCATCCGGAACCTCCGACGGCGTGGCGATCGAGACATCGCCCACGGTCGACTCGACCTCCGGTTTCAGACGCCATCCGGCCCTACGGAATCGGTACCACTCCCGCGGGCCCAGAGGAGGATCCGCGTGCACAGTGTGAAACTCGAGCCGGAGCGCCTGCGCGACGCGGTCCTCCGAGGCCCCGGGAATCTCGCCGGAGTAGGCATAGACCAGTGTGCCGCCGGCGTTCAGGCGCCGGTGCAGGGCCTGGAGGTCCCGGTCGCTGGGCGGGATCTCCCACGGAAGGCTCAGCACGAGTGAATGGTCCGAGCGATCCGTGTCGAACGGGGCGTCGAGCAAGCCGACCGAGGAGCCTCGCGCCTCCATGTACTTGCGCGCCGCGAGCCAACCCCGCGACGATCGGGAAAGCACGCTGGGGCCCGCGGCTCCTGAGCGCCGCAGTGCCAGGCTTCCCACGACGACGAGAAGGAGGAGAGCCGCCGAGCCGAAGATCAGGGGCTTGCTCTTCACCTCACCGCCTCCTCCCAGCGGGCGAGGCACGCGGAGACGTCGCTTCCCGACGGGTTGCGGCGCCCGTACATCAGAACGTCCAGGGCGTCTCCCAGACGGGCCAGGTCCATCCGGCGGGCTTGGATCAGGAGCTCGCGAGTGGTCTGGCTCGGATCGATCCGGCCAGCCGGCGCGAGACTCCGCGCCAGCCACCACCAGAGCGCCTGAAGCGCGCCGGCCACGTCGCCGCGCGCGAGGAGTGCATCGATCTGCGCTCTCCACGCCGCGCGATCCCGCATGTCGGGAACCGCCCGATCCTCCCTGAGGTCGGCGGCCGCTGACGCGTTTCGGGAAGGCGGCCCGCGACGGCGCCGCACGCCCCGCGCGAGGGAGAGCAGCAGCAGCGCCGCGGCCGTCGCGATCAAGGCCCCGGCCGCGAGCTGGCCGACCCGAACGGCACCCTCCCCCAGGGGTTGCAGGGAGAGGGAACGAGACAGCGCGCGCAAGAGCGAACCCAACAGATCCCTCAGGTATGGCCAGAGTCCGGGGCCCGCCGGGCTCCGCTGGACACCCGTCTCGGCCAGGATGCGGCGCAACAGATCGGTGTCGGCGACCGACAACGTGACCGGCGCCCGGTCGCCGGGACGCGCGGCCACGGCCACCTGCGCCAGGAGCGCGCGGCAGAGGGTCATGCGGGTGAGGTGGCCGGAGGCGTTGGTTCGGCGCCGAACCGCGCGCCGATCGCCGCCTGCAAGTCGGTGCCCTCCTTGCGCCGCCGGACGTCGAAATAGAGCAACGCAAGGCCGAAGGAGGAGTACACGCTGACGGCCGTCGAGACGAGCGAGCCCAACAGCACCGACGGCAGCTGCAGCCAAAGATAGGCGGACATCATCAGCTGGGGGTCCCTCGCGCGTCCCGCGGCGACGTCGCGAGCCGTGAGCACGCCTCGCGCGACCGTAAACGGCAGTTGGACGAGCGAGGAGACCGCATAGCTGATCAGGCCGGCCACGAAATAGAGCAAGAAAACCTTGACCGCCGTGTGCTCGAGAAAGCGGTGGTGCGGGTTGTATCGCACGAGGGCCCAACTGCGCTTCAAAGCGTCCCCCCCGCGAAGGTCTTCCGCCGCCATCACGGGGACGACGAAGCTGAGCATGAGGAAGATCCAAATGCCCGGGAAGAGCAGACAAATCATGCCCGCCAGAACGGCCAAGCCCTGCAGCGTGAGCGTGGCCAGCGAGGCCCCCCGGAGGATGAAGCCCCACTCCACCTTCATGTCGACCGGCTTTTCGGAAACGGCATCCACGGCGGCGGCGATCAGCGCCGCCGTGGCCACACTCATGATCACCATCGAAAGCACGGCGCCCACGATGACTCCGAGGCAGGTGGCCGGGTTGAAGGGAACGCTGGTCCGCACGCTTCCCGTCCAACTGGCTATCCAGGTCATCTGGAACGTGACCATCCCGACCATGGCCAGCGCAATAGGAATCGCGACAGCCGGGTAGACCGTCTTGAAGTGGCGGCGTGTTCGCTTCATGGCGTCGTCCAGCAGCACGCGGAAGGGGATGGGTTCGGCCGGAGGCATGGCGTCGTTCATGGTTGCTCCTTCGACAAAAAGGGATTCCAGGCCGTCATCCAAAACAGCGCGAGCAGGGAGATCCCGACCGCGCCCTTGAGCGCCGGAGCGACGAGCGGCGAGGGAGACAGGTATCCCTCGACCAGTCCCAGCGGGATGAACCAGGGCAGACAGCCCAGGAGGATGCGCAGCGAGTCCCGGCCGGCGATCCGCAGCACGTCGCGCCGCCGGCGATCCGTGGCCTCCACGAGCGCGCGCCCCATCCGCAGCCCCGCGGCGGAGGTCACGAGGATCAGGGTGATCTCCAGCGGTCCGTGCGCCGAGACGAACTCCAGGAGCCCGCCGGCCAAGGAATAGTGGAGCGTCACTCCGAACAGCGCGCCCAGCAAAAACCCATTCAGAAAGAGGATGTAGAGCGCGCCGATCCCCGCCAACGCGCCCGCGGCCCATCCGGCCAACGCGACGCCCACGTTGTTGCGCGCGATCGCGGACGAGGACAGCGACGGGGGCACCGAATGGACGAGGGACTCGGTCCAGAGTTGCCCGTTTTCCAGGTCCCGCACGGCTTTCGGGCCGAGCAGGGAGGCGCCCAGCGACACCTGCGTTACGGCGAGGCTGAAACCAAAGAGCGCGGCGACGGAGAAGAGAAAGATCGCCGCCAGCGTGTGCCCCAGATTCTGGCGGAACGCCTCCGGAAACGATCGGGTCCAGAAGCGCACCCAGGTGGATCCCGATTCACGGTGCTCGCGGTACAGGAAGCGCGTGGCCTCCACCGCGAGCCGCCCCAGGCGCCGCGCCGCTCCGGTGCCCGGATAGCGCGCCGACGCCAGCGCGTGGTCGTGCAGGATCTGCCGGTATCCGACGGCGAGACCTTCGAGATCGCCGTAGCTCACGCCGCGCGGCCGCTGTCGCGCCGATTGCAGGCGCGTCTCGAAGTCCGTCCAGCTCTGGCCCCGCAGCGCCAGGAACGACGCGTACTCCATCAGCGAGCGTCCACGCGAAACGCGCGGCGCAGGATCGCCAACGACCCGTCACTGGCGAACGGGTCGTCGATGAACCCCGGCTGTTCGCGCTGGATCCGGGCCATCACGAGCTGCGCCAACGGCTCCGCGCGGGCCTTCTCCATGTCCGCACCCCTCCGCAGCAGGGATTCGACCAGCGCGACGTCGGCCGCCTGCCACCCGTCCGGGATGCGGCGCAGCACCAGCTCATCCCGGTTTCCCCGATCGTGCGCGACCAGGGTGCCGGCCAACCGGTCCCCCAACCGCCGCGACAAGGGATCGATCGCCAGCAGGGGCACGCCGACCAGGATGTCGACCACGCGCAGCAGGTTGCGTGTCAGCAGGGCCCCCGAGCCCGGCGTTCCGCCTTCGCGGGTGATGACGCGCAGGTGCACGAGCTTCTTGCCCGGCGTCTTGCCGTCCGTCGCAATCTCGAACCCGGCGAAGTAGGCGGTGTCGATGGCAAAGACGCCCACGACGTACACGATGATCGCCCAGGTGGAGTTGAACGACCGACCGGCGTTGGATCCGAACGCTTTCCAGCCGGCGATGAGCCCGAAACAGGCGATCATCCAGAAAACCTGAATGATCATCTGGAAGAAGTAGT
>JBDTXY010000176.1:0-6050 GCA_040005945.1 Acidobacteriota bacterium | reverse complement strand
GACTTTCCGATGATGTTCCCGCCGAGGCTGAGGCTCAACGCCACCATTTCGAGCCCGATCTCAGCAACGTCAGGAAGAAAGACCTAAAGTTCTACACCGAGAAAGCGTCCCTGTTGAAGCGTCTCCTTGTTTACCGAAGTCCGATCATGCCGACGGGACTCCTTGGCTTCTGCCTGGAATACGCCGCGAAAGATACGAAGCCCCTGGCCGGCGTCTTCTCGTCGATCCGGAAAGGATTCGCCAATCTGAGCGCCACGACCTTGAAAAGTATCCTTGACCGCGTCTACAACTTCCGGAACACTTACGTCGCGCACGAAAAAGAGGACCTGCTGGCGGATGCGACCCAAGCTCGCGAGGGCCTGAGCGTATGGGTTACCGCCTTAGTTGGTCTTTTTCGGGCGCAGCACCAAGAAGTAATCAGCGCGTCGGAAGGATCTGAAATCGCTTTGCTCCACGTCGCTGAACCTCGAGGTGGATACGGGACCACGAAGGGCGCGGAATGAACCACCTGAACTTCAGGGTACCGTGGCACGACAACCGATGGAGCGGCACTGTTTGCCAGGCCCCCTCAGATAATACTTTCTGCGTAGATCTCGACCGGATTCGGGCAGGGAGGGACGAGGTCGCCGAGGGCTTACCGGCCGACAGGGCCTTTGGAGACCTAGCAGGCTGCTGAAAAATGGAGGCGGGCGTCGTGTCCGGCACTTTGCATCCGGCGCCCGTTCCACGGACCTGCAAATTGCGATGGGTGCCGTTTCAGCCGGCACCGGCAAAGTGCCGTCCACCCTTCGGGTTACGGGGGCACCTGCGGCGTCAGCGCTTCTCGACGATGCTCCCGCATCGCCGTCGTCGCGCTTCCTTGCATCTGACCCCGCGGCGCTCGCAACGCCGCCTCACACCCTTTTTCAGCAGCCCGCTAAGCGTCCCGCAGCCGGGCGATGACCTCGATCTCCACGGCCGCATCCTTGGGCAGCTGCGCGACGGCAACCGTCGAGCGCGCGGGCCGATGGTTACCGAAGCGCCGCGCGTAGACCCCGTTCATCGAGGCGAACTCGTCCATCGTCAGCAGGAAAACGGTGGTCTTGACGACGTCGGCCAGGGTCAGCCCGGCGGCGCCCAGGATGGTCTCGATGTTGTCGAACACCCGCTCGACCGCGGCCTCGATCCCGCCCGGAACCAGCTGGCCGGTGGACGGGTCGAGGGGGATTTGGCCGGACAGGAAGAGGAATCCCCCTTCTGCAACAGCCTGGGAATACGGTCCGATCGCCTTGGGGGCGTTTTCCGTCGCAATGGTTTCCATCGACACCCTCCATCCGGGCTAGAATGGCTGGACCCGCGGAAAAACGATGTCCGTCGAGCGAATCCAGCTCCTCCACGAAGACTACATTCGCCTGACCGAGAGGTTCAAGGCGCTGTGGACGTTTCACCAATTCTTGCGGGGCGTCCAAAAGACCTTTTTTGCCTCGGAGCCGGGCTACACGCTGGACTTCGGCAAGCTCTACGACGACGTCAAGTCCGCGGCCGGGACCATCGATACGACCTCTCCCGAGAAGATCTTCCCCAAGATCCGCGAGCTCGGCGAGCGCCTCGACGCGGTCGCGCGCACGATCCGCGAGGCCGACCGCCTCATCTCGCCCTCCTACGTGCGCCGGTTCTTCGAGAAGGTCCAACCGCAAGACGAAAAGATCGCGTTCCATCTCCTGCGCTTCTACTTCTCGCAGCCGGACGTCGACGAGGACGTGGTGGACAAGGTCGACTTCCTCGCCACGGTTGTGGCTGCCGGCCAGTCGAGCTCCGCGACGTCGTCGTCGCGCCCCCGGCCCGACATCCAGAAGTTCTTCGAATCCGCCACGGCGACCTCCGTCTGGCCGCGGCTGGACGCGACCACGGCTCCCACAATCGTCCGCGCGTTCGACGAGCTGGCCGCCGACATGGCGCGTGCGCAGGAGTTCGAGGATCTGGTCACGGAGCGGCTGCTCAACAACGTGCGCACCATGAAGCGCCGCGTGGCCAGCGGGCTGGCCAACGCCGAGGTGCTGGCGGCGGTGGCCACGTGCAATCTGCAGACCCGTTCCGTCTTCCGCCGGCTCTATGACCGCGAAGAGCAGCGGCTGGACGAGGCCACCGAACGCATCGGCGATCTGGAGAAGGAGCTGACCCGCGGCGGGCTCGAAGTGCCCACCGCGCAGGAATTCCAGAAGTTTCACGAATCCCGGTCCCGCTTCGACCGACAATTCAAGGACAGCAATCTGAAGGCGCGCCAGGTCGTCGAGCTCAAGGAGGCGATCGGCCAAGTGCTGGGGCGCTTCGAGCTGTCGGGGCTGGAGGCCGAGGACATCGACGAGGCGCTCGAGTTGGTCGAGGAGACCGAGGCCCAGAGCAGCGACGAGGCGTTCTGGAAACCGTACATGGATCGCGTCCTGGGCCCGGTGGAGATGTACGACGACGGCAGCGGAGCGCTGCGCACGGATCTGGCGGGCCTGGATACGCTGCGGCTGGAGCCCTGGGAGCTCAAGGCCGCGCGGCGCGCGGTCGCGGCCGGCGGCGAGCCCGTCAACGAGCGCGATCGGATCCTGTTGCGCGCGGTCGCCCTGCGCCTCAAGGCGGAAGAAGAGACCCAGGACCTGAGAACCAGCGCCGACACGGGACCCAACTCCCACCTGATTCGCGCCGCGAAAGCCACGCTGGGCCGGGTCACGGCGCTGGACGCGGGACTCTCCAGCGTGATCGATGAAGCCGAAGCGGTCAGCTCCTCGGAAGAGATCCGAGCCTGGACGAGGACCCGCTTTCGTTTGATGCGCGCGATGTCGGACCTCTGGCTCATGCAGGATTCTCCCAAGAGCGACCGAAGGGACACGTCGCCTCCGCTGCGCTCGGGGTCTGCCTAGCGGCACCGGCGGTCGGTTTCGCCCAGGTGCGGGCTCGACCGACCGCCTGACCCCCCCACGTCGCTCCTCGGGGATCGCGCTGCTGCGCGACCCCTGCGGGCTCCCGCGTCGCGAACCTCCTCCCTCCCTTCGGTCGGGAGACTATTCGCGCCGCGAGCGACAGCGAGAGATCCTCACGTCGAGGATGACGGATTCCGATCGGACGTCCTCATATACTCCTGTCGATGAGCGGACCCGACGAGAAGTCGCTCCCTGACGAGATCGCTTCGGAGAGCGATCTGCTCCGCAACCGGCGGGAGAATCTCAGGCGCGTGCAGGAGCTGGGGCTTCCGACGGGGCCCGTGCGGTTTCCCGTCACGGCGACGGTGTCGGGGATCGCGCAGCAGTATTGCGCCAAGAGCGGGGAAGAGCTCGAGGCTTTGGCGGTCTCCGTGACGACGGCGGGGCGCATTCTCGCGCTGCGCTCCGCCGGCAAGGCCGGATTTCTGGATCTGTCCGATGGGCGTTGCCGCATCCAGGTTTATCTCCGGCGCGAGGCGGTGGGCGAGGCCGTCTTCGAGATGTACCGCGCTCTGGACCTGGGCGACTGGGTCGGAGTGGAGGGCGACGTCTTCCGGACGCGCACGGGCGAGCTTTCGATCAAGGCCCGGACCATGACGCTGCTGGCCAAGTGCTACCGGCCCCTGCCCGAGAAATGGCATGGCTTGAAGGACGTCGAGCAGCGGTATCGCCAGCGCTATCTGGATCTCGCGGTCAACCCCGAGTCGCGAGAGATCTTCGAGCGCCGGGCCGCGATCGTGCGTTTTCTCCGCCGCTTCCTGGAAGAGCGCGGATACCTGGAAGTCGAGACCCCGATGATGCATCCGATCGCGGGAGGCGCCGTGGCGCGCCCCTTCGTGACGCACCACAACGCGCTCGACATGGATCTCTACCTGCGCATCGCTCCGGAGCTCTACCTGAAGCGGCTGATCGTGGGGGGAATTCCGCGCGTCTACGAGATCAACCGCAGCTTTCGCAATGAAGGCGTCTCCACCCAGCACAACCCCGAGTTCACGATGCTGGAGTTCTACCAGGCCTACGCCGGCGGCGAGGACCTCATGCGTCTCTCGGAAGAGATGTTGTCCGGTCTGGCGATCGAGGCCACCGGCGGCGCCGCGACGCCGTGGGGCGTCGAGACGATCGACTGGACCCCTCCCTTTCGCCGCCTGACGATGCGCGAGGCCGTCGTGGAGTTCTCCAGGGACGACCCGCGCGGCGGGCTGAGCCTCGAGGACCTGGGCCAGGAGGAGACGCTCATGGCGGGAGCCGCGCGCCTGGGGGTCGAGAAGCCGGAGCGGTTCCGCGGGAAGAAAGGCAAGCTGCTGGCCGAGGTCTTCGAGGCGGTCGGAGAATCCCGGCTGATTCAACCCACATTTCTCTGGGAGTTTCCGACCGAGATCTCGCCGCTGTCGCGCCCCATGGAGGCGGATCCCGAGTGGGCGGATCGGTTCGAGCTCTACGCCGGCGGCATGGAGATCGCCAACGGCTTTTCGGAATTGAACGACCCCGACGAGCAGGCGGCCCGGTTCCGGGGACAGATGGCCGAGCGCGCGCAGGGTGATCTGGAGGCCGCTCCCTACGACGAGGACTACGTCGAGGCGCTGGAGTACGCGATGCCGCCGACGGCGGGGGAGGGCGTGGGCATCGATCGGCTGACGATGCTCTTAACCGACCGGCACTCCATCCGCGACGTCATCCTGTTCCCGCTGCTGCGGCCGCGCGCCTCGCGCGAGTGATGCGCTTCGAAACCTTCGTGGCGCTGCGGTACCTGGCGGCCTCCCGCCGGCGGGCCCACGTGGCCTTGGTCGCCGCGTTCTCGATCGTCGGGTTGGCGGTGGGCGTCGCGGCCCTGGTCGTGTCGCTCGCGCTGCTGTCCGGCTTCCAGGATCGCATCCGCCGCCAGATGATGGACCGCAGCGCGCACTTGCGCGTATCGCCGGCGCGGGGCTCGCGGCTCGCGGATGCGGATCGCGTGCGGGCCGTGCTCGCCGGGTTGCCCGGCTCGTCGGACCCGGCGCCGTTGATCGAAGGCCGAGGCTGGGCGTGCGACGCCGCGGGCACCGCCGCGGTCCCGGTCCGATACCGCAACGTCACAAACCTCCGCGACCAGGCATCCGGGCCCGCCGCGCGGATCACGACCTCTCTGTCCACGCGGCTGCATGCCGGACCGGGTGAGTCGATCCGGATGATCGCATCGCGGATGCGCCTCTCCCCGATCGGGCCGATCCCGGTTGCCGTGGAGGCGCGGGTGGCCGACGTGCAGCGGATGGGCACGCTGGAGCGCGGTGCGGAGGTCGAGGTCTCGGAGGCCACCGCGCGCCTGTTGTCCGGGATCGCGCAGGGCGCGGCGGCCTACGAAGCGCGGCTCCGCGATCCGCTGCACGCCAGCGTCGCGGCCCGGAGCGCCCAGGTGGCGCTGGGCGAGGGTTACCGCGTGGAGACGTGGCGCGAGCTCAACGCGCCGCTCGCCTTCGCGCTCCGTCTGGAGAAGGCCGTCATCTTCGTGACCGTCGCGCTCGTGATTCTGGTCGCCGCGCTCAACATCGTCTCCAACATCGCCTTGACGGTCGTCGAGAAGAAGCGGGACCTAGGGGTCTTCACCGCGATGGGCGCGGCGCCGGGATCGCTGGAGCGGATCTACCTGACGCTGGGCGGCATCATCGGGTTGGGCGGAACCGCCGCCGGCGTCGCGTTCGGCGTCGGGCTCTCGGTCGTGCTGGATCGCTTCCGCCTCGTGCCGTTGCCGGCGGACGTGTATCTGATGTCGCACGTTCCCTTCGCGGTGCACCCCGGAGAGGTCGCCGCGGTCGCGGCGTTCGCGCTGGCCACGGCCCTGCTCGCCGCGGTTCTGCCCGCGCGCTCCGCGGCGCGGCTGGCGCCGGGGGAGGCGATCAGGCTGTCGCGATGACGTTCGCCATCCAAGCCGAGAACCTCTCCAAGACCTACAGGGGCGAGGGCACTCCCGTCACGGTCTTCTCGGGTCTCTCCTTCGCGCTTCCCGAGGCGGTCTTCGCCGCGGTCATGGGTCCATCGGGTGTGGGCAAGTCCACGCTCCTGCATTTGATCGGCGGCATCGACCGGGCGGACACGGGCCGCGTGGAGGTCTTCGGGCAATCGCTCAAC
>JBDTXY010000175.1:0-6060 GCA_040005945.1 Acidobacteriota bacterium | reverse complement strand
TGATCTCGAAGCCGCCGCCGCGCTTCTGGGCCTGCCGGCTCCGCGCGTAGTCGATGATCAAGCCCCGCATCACCTTGGCAGCGTAGCCCATGAACCGCCCGCGGTCCGGAAAGACCGCCCCCTCACGCTGCGAGATGTCGAGGTAGGCCTCGTGGAGGAGCGTCGTCGTGCCGAGAGTCGCTCCCGGCCCCCGCGCCAGCTGGCGCCTGGCCAGCCGGTGCAGCTCCGAGTACAGCGCCGCGAAGAGCGCATCCGCAGCGAAGGGGTCGCCGTCCTCGACCGAGGAGATGCGCGACGAGATCGACGGCGCGACCAGAAATGTCTCCTGGAGAGGATCTTCTAACACACCGGAATCGCCTGTCGTCTTTTCCCATCCGTTTTCGATTCTCCAGATGAGGGAGGAAAACCGATGATTTATCGAGCGGTCTTGCTTGCCGGGCTCCTGTCACTGGGTGGCCGGCTCCTTTTCGCGCAGGTCCCTGCCGCGGAGCGGATCCCGATTCGGGATCCGGACCGCCTGCAGGCCCTGGGGTTTCCTCGAGACGCTACGAACGTCTACGTCTGGTCCAAGGCGGACCTGGGCGGAAGCCGAGCCAAAGAGTCCGCGAACCTCGAGTCTCCCGAAACCTGGGGAACGGGAGTCGGCTACAGCACCGTGGACGGCTTAGATCTGCAGGGATCCATCCGGGACTACAGCCTGGTCAGAAGCCCGGGCCAAGCCTACTGCTTTGACAACGGCGGATATCCCGGAGGAGTCGGCGCCTATGCGCAGATCCAGGTCCCCGAAGGGGCCAGCCTCGGCGTGTTCCGGTTCTGGGCGTACGACTCTCATCCTGACAAGGACCTGTGGTTCTACGTCTGGGAGACATGCCAGCCCATCGGCTACGATCCGCCGACCACCACCCTCATCACCGAAGGCCAAACGGTCGGCTCCAGCGGCCAGTTTCCCGGTTCGAGAAGCCTCAACAACCTCACCGCGAACAACCAGGCCTGCTCCTATTCGGTCGGGGTCAATTTCGCCCTCTTTGGCGAAGACTGCCAAAGCACCGCGCTCAAGGTGCACAAGCTTCAGTTTTCCTGGACCCGCCAGGTCAGTCCGGCACCGGCGGTGGCCAGCTTCGACGACGTGCCGACGGACCATCCGTTCTTCCAGTTCGTCGAGGCGCTCGCAAAGTCGGGGATCACCGGGGGCTGCGGGAACGGCAACTATTGCCCGGATCAGCCTCTCACGCGCGGGCAGATGGCGGTGTTTCTGGCGAAAGCGCTCGGGCTGCAATGGCCCTGAACTTGATCAAGGAGGTTCCCATGAAACGAATCCGGGCTCTCTCGATCGTCGTCGCCTTGCTCGCAGTCGCTCCGGCTGAGCTGCCCGCCCAGGGCTACATCGTGATTCGCGATCTTGTGGGAGAGGATGGCACCTCTCCCTCCTCGACGCTCGTTCAGGATTCGAACGGTTTCTTCTACGGCGCGGCAGCCTATGGGGGCGACCACGGAGCGGGGACGGTCTTCAAGCTCGACGCCAACAACAATTTCGTAGTTCTTCACCATTTCGAATACACCGACGGGTCTGAGCCGCAGGGGAGATTGGTGCTCGGGCAGGACGGCTATCTTTACGGAACGGCAGACCGGGGTGGCGCGGATGATGCCGGCACGCTCTACAGGCTCGATACGGATGGCAACAACTTCACCGTCCTCCATGATTTCGACGTCTATGCCTATCTGCGCCATCGCTGCCTGGTCCAGGATTCCACCGGGACTCTCTACGGCACGAATCCGTGGGTCGCCAGTGACGCTTACAGAGTCGACGCGGACGGCTCCAACTACTCTGTCATCCACGCGTTTTCGGGGAGCATTCCTTACGGCCTGACGCTGGCGTCCGACGGCTTCCTCTACGGAGTGACCGCGGACTCCCTCGAGTCCGTATTTCGGCTCGCCACGGACGGGTCCGATTTCGAGACTCTCCACACGTTCACGGACGCGGATGAGGGAGAGGGTCCTCTGGGTCCATTGATCGAGGGATCCGACGGCTTTCTCTACGGAACGGCTGTCATTGGTGGGCAGTACTCCCTCGGCACGGCGTTCAAGCTGCGCAAGGATGGGTCGTCGTTCCAAGTCATCCACGACTTCCAAACCAGCGACGGGACGTTCCCCCAGGTCGCATTGACGCAAGTCGCCGGCGGCCTGTTGTACGGAGTTGCCAACGCCGGCGGGGCCGGAGGCGGAACCGTCTTTCGCATGACGACTTCCGGCGGACTCTTCGACTCGGTCCATGACTTCGAAGCCATCTCGGGCGACGACCCACGGGGCGCCGTCCTCCAGGGGCTCGACGGCAGTCTCTACGGCACGACCGAGAGCGGCGGGACGGGTGGAGTCTTCGGCGGCGTCGTCTACCGGCTGTCCATCCCGACGATCGCCTCGCTCTCGCCGTCGTCCGGTCCGGCTGGGGGAGGCACGCTCGTCACCATCTCCGGAAGCGGCTTCCAGAGCGGCGCCTCCGTCACGATCGGGGGCAGCCTGGCAGGAGCCGTCATCGGCCCCGGTGAGATCACGGCCAGCTCGCCTCCGTTGTCTGCTGGCTCTCTGAACGACGTCCTCGTGACGAATCCCGACGCGACACTCGCCCTGGACGAAAAAGCCTGGCTCGCCGACTTCCAGGACGTGCCGCAGTCCGATCCGTTCCACGACTTCGTCGAGACGATCGTGCGCCATGGGATCACCGCCGGCTGCGGCGGTGGCAACTATTGCGGCGTGTCCTTCGTGACGCGAGCGCAGATGGCCGTCTTCTTGTTGAAGACCGAGCACGGCTCCGCCTACGTACCGCCCCAGTGCGCCGGCCTGTTCGGCGACGTGGCGTGCCCGTCGCAGTTCGCCGACTGGATCGAGCAGCTCGCAGCCGAGAACATCACGGCCGGTTGCGGAGGAGGCAAATACTGCCCGACCGACCCCAACACGCGGGGTCAAATGGCGGTCTTCCTTCAGAAAACCTTCAGCCTGCAGTAGGAACGCCTTCGCTCTCGATCGAAGGGGGCCTGCCATGCTCGAAGCGCCGCAGCGAGGGTCTCGTAAGGACCGAGCTTTTGTCCGACGATGAGGGCCAAGGTCCGCGCCGTTTGGCTCATTCAACAACAGGGCGGGGACCCAAGACCAGCGGGAATCCCGGGTGCCTAAGTGGACGCGATTGGGGCCGAGAGATTCCGGCGGCCACCCGAAGTGATCCAGGCGCAGAAGAGCCCGGCCAGGGGCATGATCGCGTCCTCCGCGGGCCAGCGGTATCGGCCGCTCACGGCGATCGCGGCCGAGAGAACCGGGACATAGAGGGCCGTGGCGGCGAAACCCACCGAAAGCGCGCGGCTCACGATCGACCCGGCGCTCGCGCTTCGCACGAGGAGGAAGAAGCCGCCCAGGGCCGCGGCGGCCAGCAGCAATCCCGAGAGTCGGAGCACACGGTAGACGAGGGCTCGGTGAGCCTTCAGCGGATGAGGGCCGGGCAGTACGGCTGATGACGCATCCGGCGGAGGAGCTGCTTCGATGAAGATCGCAAAGTTCGCGGCCATGGAGTCGTCGGTCAAGATGACGCGAAGCTTGTGCGCGTAGAGTGCGGCGGCGCGGCCGGGGTTGGCGCGGATCCACCGCCATGCCTCCTGGCGGGCCGCATCGTCCACCGCGACCGCGCCTTGCGCGTGGATTCCGGGCCGGAGCCGGTCGAGCGCTTCGTTCCACGGCTGCCACTCGCCCGTGGCATGGTCGTTGTTGCCGATGAAGAGGCCGACACCCCCGACCGTGTTCAGAAACGTGAACCGGCCGAACGTGCGCGCGTTGCGGACCGCCCACGGCAGCATCAGGGCGTGCTGCGCGATCAGGATGACGAAGAGCTCGGCGGTCCACGTGCGCCACGGACGGCGCGCCGCGAGCGCCCCGAAGATCCAGACGACGGGAAGGAAATACGCGACCGAGCGCGTGAGGGCCAGGGCGCCCACGACCAGTCCGATCGCGACTGCGAGCGCCGGTCGGCGATCGCTCGTCCAGGAGATTGCGCAGAGCAGTAGGAAGAGCAGCAGCAGCGGCGCGAAGAGGTTTTCGGACGCCACCAGGTCGGCCATCAGCAGGGACCGAGGGAAAAACGCCACCCATGCGGCGGTCCAGAGGCCCGCGGCCGGTCCCCAGAATCGCCGCGCGAGCATCGCTCCGAGAAACGCGGCGAGCGTGGAGAGACCCGCGTTGATCACCTTCGCGGTGAAGAGTTCGCAGCCGGCGGGGACAAAGCGGAATCCGAGCGAGAGCAGAAGGGGATAGGCGGGCGGGTGGTTGCCGTCCGGGACGTTCGGGGCAGCCTCGTACCGGCCGGTGTGGAGCAGGGATTGCGCCGTGCGCATGTATTCCAGGAAGTCCGAAATCGGCTGCGTCGGGATCGCCGTCGCGATCCACAATCGCAGGAGCACATCCGTCGCCAGGATCGCGGCGAGAATTGCGCCGTGGCGACGAACGGGTGCGGGCACCGGAACCGCGCTCATGGCGCAGCCGCGTCGGATTCCCGCAGCTCCAGACGCCCGGCCGCGACCTGACGCCGCTCCGTGACGCGCCCGGACGGCCATCGGACCGCTACCCGATCGGCGCGGTTTTCCTGACCCAGGCCGAAGTAGAGCTCCTTGGGTCCGGAGGAGAGAAATGAATATCCCGCCGACACGACCTGCGTGCGGGAGAGGCCGCCGGCTTCGACCGTGACGCGCGCGCCGAGCGCGTCGCGCGTCGAACGATACGGGCCCGGTGCCTTCGGATCGCCTTCGAGGGAGACCACGAGCGCCTTGGCCTTCGATGGATTCCGGTTCATCCAGAGCGCCGGCGGCTGGAGGAAGCCCGCCGCGAAGAGATCCGGCGCGCCGTCCCCGTTGGCGTCCACGACGACCAAGCCCCGCTGGTTCGCTTCCGACTCGAGCCCCGTCGCCGCGGCGATCTCATCGAAGTGGCGACCGTCGCGATTGCGGTAGAAGCGCTTGGGCGGGCGGCCCCAGAGCGAGTCCTCGCCGAAGTCGGCGGTCGCGATCCCTTTCTCGAACTTCTTGTACTCGGCGCTCATCAGGTTCCAGAAGTCGATCTCGCGCTCGCGGGCGTTGGGACCGGTGACCATGCCGTTGACGACGAAGAGATCGGGCCGGCCGTCCAAGTCGGCGTCCACGAACACGCATCCCCAGGACCAGGAGGTGTCCCAGACGTCCGCCGCGTCGGAAGTCCGCTCGAAGCGGCCGTTCCCGAGACTGCGGAAGAGCGAGGACCCCCGCGACAAGGCCGTGAGCCTCCTCCACACCAGCGGACGGCCGACCGAATACGGAAACGGAGGCATCGGGTATTGCGGATCGCGCAGGAACCACTTGAGCGGAAACGAATAGTTGGACACGTAGAAGTCCAGGAGGCCGTCGCCGTCGTAGTCGTCGATCGCCACGCCCATCCCGAAACCCGGGTCCAGCACCCCCGTCTTGGCGGCGACGCTGCGAAACGTGCCGTCGCGGTTGTTGCGCAGGTACGTATGGTTGCCGAAGTCGTTGGCGATGTAGATGTCGGGCCAGCCGTCTCCGTCCAGATCGGCCGACTGGAGCGCCAGACCCCAGCCCGTGTCGCCGGTCCGGGCCGCCGGCGAGACGTCGGTGAAGGTGCCGTCGCCGTTGTTGTGGAAGAGGTGGTTGGGCGGCGCGTTGTTGGCCGGAATGTTGGGCCCGCGGTCCGGATGTCCGTAAACCAGGACGTAGAGGTCGGGCAGCCCGTCGCGGTCGTAGTCCAGGGCGGCGGCGGAGGTGCTGGTGTCGTTGAGCGCGACGCCCGCCCTGCTGCCGACTTCCTCGAAGCTCCCGTCGCCGCGGTTGCGGTACAGGAGGTTGGGGCGGAAGAGGTACGTCACGTAGAGATCGGTCCGTCCGTCGTTGTCGTAGTCGAAGGCGAGCGCGCCGACGCCTTCGCCCGGCTGGCCCGCGACGCCGGCCTTCTCCGCGACGTTCTCGAACGTCCCGTCGGCGCGGTTGCGGTAGAGGCGGTTGCCGTCGCCGCCGGCGACGAAGATGTCGGCTCTAC
>JBDTXY010000174.1:0-6079 GCA_040005945.1 Acidobacteriota bacterium | reverse complement strand
GAGGTCATCGAGTACGTGACGCGCAAGTACGGCCGGGAGAACGTCGCCCAGATCGTGACCTTTTCGCAGTTGAAACCCAAGCTCGCTGTGCGCGACGTCGCGCGCGTCCTGGGGTTGCCGGTCGGGCTCGGCGACCGGATCGCCAAGCTGGTGCCCGACGGGCCCGACGTCAACTTCGAGCGTGCGTTCCGCGACTCGCCGGGTCTGAAAGAGGCGATGGCCTCCGACGAATCGATCGCCCGGGTCGTCAAGATCGCCGAGCGCCTGGAGGGATTGTCCCGGCACGCCGGGATCCACGCGGCCGGCGTCGTCATCGCGCCCAAGCCCATCATCGAGTTCCTGCCGCTCTACCGGACGAACAAGGACGAAATCACGACCCAGTTCGACATGAACGCCGTCGAGAAGATGGGCCTCCTGAAGATCGACTTCCTGGGTTTGATCACGCTGGACATCCTGGAGTCGACCGCCGCGGCGGTCAAAGAACGGCTGGGCTTCGAGCCGGACATGGCCCACCTTCCGCTGGACGACAAGCTCACCTACGAGCTCTTCCGCTCCGGCAAGACGGCTTGCGTCTTCCAGTTCGACTCGGGCGGGATGCGGGACCTGCTGCGCCGCGCCAAGCCGCGCGTCTTCGCCGATTTGGCCGCTCTGAACGCGCTGTACCGCCCGGGCGCTCTGGACGCCGGCACGGTGGAGGACTACGTGCGGCGGCGCAGCGGGACCAGCCGCGTGACCTATCCGCTGCCGGAGCTCGAGCCGATCCTCTCCGAAACGCTCGGGATCCTGGTCTACCAGGAACAGGTCATGCGCATCGCGCAGGTCGTGGCGGGCTACTCGCTGGCCGAGGCGGACCTGCTCCGTAAGGCGATCGGGAAGAAGAAGCGGGAGATCATGGTCGCCGAGGGCGAAAAGTTCCACCGGCGCTGCGTGGAGCACGGGACGCCCAAAAAGAAGGCCGTCGAGCTCTGGTCTCTGATCGAGCCCTTCGCCCGATACGGCTTCAACAAGTCGCACGCCGTCGCCTACGCCCTAGTGGCGTACAAGACGGCGTACCTCAAGGCGCACTATCCCGTGGACTTCCTGGCCGCGAACCTCTCGGCCGAGATCGGCTCCACGGACGGGATCGTCAAGGTCCTGGGCGACTGCCTGGAATCGGGAATCCCGGTCCTGCCGCCCGACATCAACGAATCCGCCACGAGCTTCGCCGCGGTCGGCGACGCGATCCGTTTCGGGTTGGCCGCGATCAAGGGCGTCGGCGAGGCGGCGGCGCAGGCGATGCTGGAGGAGCGGCGGATCCGGCCCTTCGCGTCCTTCACGGACTTCGCGATGCGGCTGGATCCCCGGCTGGTCAACAAGCGCACGCTGGACGCGCTGATCGCCGCGGGAGCGTTCGACTCCCTCGGGAGGAATCGCGCGACGCTGGCGGCGGCGTCGGACCGGGTGGTGGCGCAGGCGACCAGCATTCGCGAGGAGATCGCGCAAGGCCAGTCGAACCTGTTTTCGGCCGGACCGTCGGAGGACGGCAGAGCCGCGGACGATTTTCCGGAACAGCCCGAGTGGGCCCTGGACCAACGGCTCCAGGGAGAGAAGGACACGCTGGGCTTCTACGTCACGGGCCACCCCCTGACGCGCTTTGCCGGCGAGATCGAGCGCTTCGCCCAGGTCCGCATCGCGGACTTGGGCGGCCACGTCGAGCAGTCGGTGAGGGTGGCCGGAGTCCTGGTGAACTTGAAGAAGCAGAAGATCAAGAAGGGCATGAACGAAGGCAAGACGATGCTCAAGGCCGCCCTGGAGGACACCAGCGGCAGCGTTCCCGCTGCGATCTTCGCCAGCCTCTACGAGAAGGTGCAGAGCTGGGTGCGCGAGGACCTGCCGGTCCTGGCCACGGCCACGGTGCGAGAGGCCGGGGGGGCACTGGAGCTCTCCGTCCAGGACATCACCCCGCTCGAAGGGATTCGCGAGCGGCGCGCGCGGGAGCTCGCGATCCGGGTCAACCTGGCCTACGCCGACGAGAACGTGCTGGAGCGCCTGCAGGAACGGCTGCGCTCGCACCCCGGGACAACGCCGGTCTCGATCCGGCTGGTCCGCCCGGGCGAGTTCGAGGCCACGCTCAAGGCGGCGGATTCGATGCGCATCGCGCCGTCCGCCAGGCTGACGCACGAGATCCAGGCCCTGGCGGGGGAGGGCTCCGTCGAGTACGTTTTCTGAGCGACTCGCGCTGAGCCGCCCAGAGCCGGCGCTGTCCGCGTTGCCGCGAGCGGCGCGCGCCCCGGTGGCGGCGGCCCGCGAACTGGCGCGGCGGCGCGGCACGCGGTTGTACTTGGCCGGCGGCGTCGTGCGGGATCTCCTCCTGGAGCGACCGATCCGGGACATCGACCTCGTCGTGGAAGAGGGCGCCGCGGAGTTCGCTGGTGCGTTGGCCGAGCGGCTCGACGCCTCTCTGCGCGTTCACGACCGTTTCGCTACCGCCGCGTTGACGCTCGGAGACGGCTCGCGAGTCGACGTCGCCTCGGCCCGGCGGGAGGTGTACGAGGAGCCCGGCGCCCTGCCCACCGTGATCCCGGGAGCGTCCATCGAGGAAGACCTGGCCCGGCGGGACTTCACCGTCAACGCGATGGCGCTCGAGATCGCGCCGGGCCGGCGGCTCCTGGACCCCTTCGGCGGCCGGAGGGACTTGGCGCGCGGGATCATTCGCATCCTGCACGACGGTTCGTTCCGGGACGATCCGACCCGCTCCTTCCGCGCCGTCCTCTATGCGAACCGCTTGGGCTTCCGGTTGGCGGCGCCCACGCGGCGCGCGATCGGGCAAGCCGTGCAGGGGCGGGTCTTCGACCTCGTGTCCGGCGACCGGCTCCGGCGAGAGATCGTGCGGATCTTCTCGGAGCCCGATCGCGCGGGCGCCGCGCGCCGGCTCCAACGCCTCGACCTCGACCGCGTCATCGAACCCCGACTGGCGCGCACCGCGGCGGGCCCGCGTCTTCGGATGGCCGAGACGCTGGCCGCGGCGCGGTCGGCCGGCGTCACCTGGCTCTGTTACCTTCTCGCGTGGATGACCCAGACGACTCCCGCGGCCGCCGTCCGCGCCGCCGCGCGGCTGATGCTGGCCGGAAGGGATCGCGAGCGGATGATCGGCTGGCACCGGACGCTCCGCCGCCTGGGTCCGGGCCTGGCGCGGCGCAGGAGCTCGGAGATCGCGCGCCGCGCGGACGGCTTGTCGGAGGATGAGCTCGTGGCGGCCGCCGCGGTGCTGCCGGCCTCCGACCGCCGGGCGCTTCTGGCCGCCGGCGGAGATTCCGCGGGAATCCGGCTGGGCATTCGCGGATCGGATCTCCTGGCCGCCGGGGTCCCACCGGGGGAGGCCATCGGCCACGCTCTCCGGCGCACGTTGGATGCGCGGCGGGACGGACAGATTTCGGCGCCCGAGGAGCTGGAGTACGCGCTGAAAGCCGCGCTGGGCAGGATCGCGCGCCGATGATCCTGCTGCTGGCCGCCGCGCTGTCCTCTACCCAGCCGACCGTGACGCCGACCCCCGGGCCGCAGGGAGAACCGACGTTCTGCGTCGAATGGATCCGGCAATCCAACGAGGGCTACGATCGGCTGACGCTCTTCCGGGACCGCATGCTGGTCTGGAAGACCTCGCGCGGCGGCCACGAGAAGGTCAAGCGGGAGCGCCTCGACGGCGCGGAGATCCAGTACTACTGCGCCTTCTTCGAGCGCAAGGAGTTCTGGGACATCCCCGAGGACCTGCGCACGCGGCTGGCCGGCGAGTTCGCGTCCGAGTCGGCGGTCACGTTGGCGCGCCCGAACGGGAGCCGGAAGACGATCCGCTACGACGAGCTCTCCAGCCACACGGCGGATTCCTCCTCGCTGCGCTCGGCGCTGGAGGGATTGAAAGGGATCTTCCTGAGCCCGCTCTCGCCGGCATCCCGTTACGCGCCGGCGACGCTCGTGCCCGGCACGCTGCTCAAGCGCTTCGACGGGGCGGTGTTCCGCGTCCGGCGGTTGGAGAAGGAGACCGGTTACGTCGAGATCGTGGGCCTGACCGAGCCTTACTCGCAGTTTCTCAAGATCGAGGAGCTGCGATTTCAGTTCTCCCCCCCCGAGCCTCCGCCGTGACGCACAGGCCCGCCGCCGAAAAGGCGTCGGTCCGGATCGGCGCCGGACGATGGAAGGGGAGGCGGCTGCCGGTGCCCGCGCAGGCGCGGCCCACTTCGGATCGGGCGAGGCAGGCGCTGTTCAACGTGCTGGGCGACCGGGTGCGCAACGCGCGAGTCCTCGACCTGTATGCGGGCACGGGCGCTGTCGGCCTGGAAGCCGTCTCGCGGGGCGCGGCGAGCGCGGTGCTCGTCGAGTCCGACGCCGCGACGCTGATTCAATCGCTGGAGGGCTGGGACAGCGCCGCCGGGGAGGTGCGCGTGATCGACGGTTCGGCCTCGGCTGCGATGGCGCAGCTGGCAGCCGCCGACGAGCGATTCGACATCGTGTTCGCCGATCCTCCCTACGCGCCGGGGATTCACGCGGCCGCGGCGCTTTCCGAAATCCGGCGCGTCCTGGCGCCGGACGGCCTCGTGGTCGTTCAGGCGGACGCGAGGGAGCCGTCCCCCGAGCTGCCCGGCTTGCGCGTGCTGGAGCGGCGGGAGTACGGCCGTAACGTGTTCCATTTCCTCGGGGTTCTTTGACGGGCTGGGCCGGAAATGCTAGCCTTCGCGGTTCCAGCTCGGGGCCCAACACGACACGGATAGGAGTCGATCCATGCTTCAGACCGGACGGCACTTCTTTACATCGGAATCGGTGACCGAGGGACACCCCGACAAGATCGCGGACCAGATCTCCGACGCGGTGCTCGACGCGGTGCTCCGCGATGATCCCACGGGCCGCGTGGCCTGCGAAACGCTGGTGACCACGGGCGTGGCCTTCATCGCCGGCGAGATTTCGACCAAGACCTACGTCGACCTTCCCTCGATCGTCCGCCAGACGATCAAGGAGATCGGCTACACCCGCGCCAAGTTCGGCTTCGACTACGAGACCTGTGCCGTGATCTCCTCGATCGACCCCCAGTCGCCCGACATCGCCCAGGGCGTGAACACCGGCGGAGCCGGCGACCAGGGCATGATGTTCGGATACGCGGTCCGCGAGACCGAAGAGCTGATGCCCCTGCCGCTGACGCTGGCGCACCGCCTCGTGCAGCGGCTCTCGCAGGCGCGCCGCACCGGAGGCCTCGACTTCCTGCGGCCGGATGGCAAGTCCCAGGTGACCGTCGAGTACGAGGGGACGCGGGCGATTCGCGTGGAGACCGTGGTGGTCTCGACCCAGCACGCCGAAGCGATCCAGCACGCCGCCTTGAAGGAAGCCATCATCGAGGAGGTCGTGCGCCCCGTGATTCCGGCGTCGCTCTTGACGCACGACACGAAGTTCCACATCAACCCCACCGGCCGATTCGTCATCGGCGGTCCTCAGGGCGACACGGGCCTGACCGGGCGCAAGATCATCGTGGATACCTACGGCGGGAGCGCCCCGCACGGGGGCGGCGCCTTCTCCGGCAAGGATCCCACCAAGGTCGACCGCTCCGCCGCCTACATGGCGCGCTACGTCGCCAAGAACATCGTCGCGGCCGGGATGGCCGAGCGCGCGCTCATCCAGCTGGCCTACGCGATCGGCGTGGCGGACCCCGTGTCCGTTCACATCGAGACGTTCGGCACGGGGCGCCTTCCGGAGGATCGCATGGTCGCGATCGTCCGGGAGCATTTCAATCTGACGCCCCAGGGCATCATCGAGACGCTCAACCTGCGCCGTCCGATCTACAAGGCGACGGCCGCGTTCGGGCACTTCGGCCGGCGGCTGGCCGAGTTCACCTGGGAAATGACCGACCGCGCCGAGGCGCTGGCCAAGGCGGCCGGCGTCGAGGTGGCGGCCCCGGTGGGAGGCTAGACGATGTCGACCGCGGTGTCTCCGAGAGTCAAGAGCGACGTCAAGGATCTGGCGCTGGCCCCGCGGGGCAAGACCCGGATCGAGTGGGCCGACACCAGCATGCCGGTCCTGCGCCAGATCCGGGAGCGCTTCGAGAAGGAGAAGCCGCTCG
>JBDTXY010000173.1:0-6084 GCA_040005945.1 Acidobacteriota bacterium | reverse complement strand
CCGGCTCGACGCCCACACCCACACCCACGCCAACTCGGACATCCACGTTCACGCCCACGCGCACGCCGACTCTGACGCAGACCCCGACGCCCACCCCGACTCCGCTTCCCGGACAACCGGTGGTCTCGAGCATCACGCCGACCTCCGGTTTGGCCACTGGCGGAACGAACGTGTCGATCTTCGGGGTCAACTTCCTTCCGGTCTCGGTGGTCTCCATCGGCGGCCAGGCCGCTTCCTCCGCCTACGTCGGCCCAACGCAGCTCGATGCCGTCTCACCCGGCCTGCCCCCGGGCACGCTGAACACCGTCACGGTCACGAATCCCGGGTTGAGCGGCAGTCTCCTGAATGGATGGATGGCGGACTTCGGCGACGTTCCACAGTCGAGCCCGTACCACGGCGATGTGGAGAAAGTGTTCCGCAACGGGGTCACCGCCGGCTGTGCGGCCGGCGCCTACTGTCCCCAATCGCCCGTGCTGCGTTCGGAGATGGCCGTTTTCCTGCTGAAGGCCAAGCACGGTGCCACTCACGTGCCCACACCCTGCGCGGGGATCTTCGCCGACGTCGTGTGTCCCAGCACCCCGAGCTTTCCGTACTCGGATTGGATCGAGCAGCTTCTTCAGGACGGGATCACCGGAGGCTGCGATACCAATCCTCTCCGCTATTGCCCGGATCGAACCGTTTCCCGCGCCGAGATGGCCGTTTTGCTCCTCCTGACCAAGCACGAGAGCGGGTATGTGCCGCCCCCCTGTACGGGCATCTTCTCGGACGTCCCCTGCATCCCGGTGCCCGCATTTGCGGTCGACTGGATCGAGGAGCTGAGCCTGGAAGGGATCACCGCTGGCTGCGGCGGCGGAAATTACTGCCCCGACCAGCCCATCCCCCGCGAACAGATGGCCACTCTCCTGGTCCGAACCTTTGGCCTCCCGTAGGGGTTAGACGTTCAGAGCTCGCGGAGTTCACTCCTGGGATTCTCCCGGTTGACAGTCCTGCGGCCCCGCCATAGTGTTGCGACTCCGGCCAAGAAAATATGAGATCCGCCAGCCTCGCGATGGCCTGGTCGTTTCTGCTCACGGGAGCGGCGGCGTCGGCGACGTTGCCCGGGGGATTTACGGAGACGATTTTTTCGGGTTTTTCGAGTCCGACGTCGATGGTGGTAGCGGGGGACGGGCGGATTTTTGTTTGTCAGCAGGGTGGGTCGTTGCGGGTCATCAAGGACGACGCGCTACTGCCGACCGCTGTTTTGACGGTGGTGGTGGATTCTAACGGGGAGCGGGGGCTGTTGGGGGTCGCGTTGGACCCGAATTTTTCCCAGAACAACTCCATCTACGTCTACTACACGTCACCGACACCCGCCGTTCATAATCGGCTGAGCCGATTTACGCTCAGCGGCGACGTTGCGGTCCCGGGGAGCGAGTTGGTGCTGCTGGATCTGGACAATCTCTCCACCGCGACCAACCACAATGGGGGCGCGCTCCATTTTGGGAACGACGGGAAGATCTACGTCGCGGTGGGCGACAACGCCAGCGGCAGCAACGCGCAGTCGTTCACGATTTTGTTCGGGAAGATTCTGCGTTTGAACTCGGACGGCACGATTCCGGTCAACCCGTTCGACAGCCAGACCACCGGCAAGTACAAGGCCATCTGGGCGATGGGCCTGCGCAATCCGTTCACCTTCGCGTTTCGCAGTACCGGATCGCCGGCGATGTTGATCAACGACGTCGGCCAGAGCAGCTGGGAGGAGATCGAGGTGGGGACGGGGGGCGCCAACTACGGCTGGCCAGATTGCGAGGGACCCTGCAGCCCTCCCAATCCGCTGTATACGGATCCGCTTTACTACTACGGGCATACCGGCGGCGCCTGCGCCATCACCGGCGGTGATTTCTACAACCCGCAGGTTCCGGGGTTTCCGAACCAGTACGTGGGTCAGTACTTCTTCGCGGACTATTGCGCCGGGTGGATCCATCGGATCGATCCGGTCACGGCGGTGGAGACGGATTTTGCCACGGGGATCTCCTTCCCGGTGGACGTCCAGGTGGGGTACGACGGAAAGCTGTACTACTTATCCTACGGCACGGGCGCCGGGACCGTGGGGCGAGTCCAGTACACGGGGAGCAACGCTCCCGCGATTACCCAGGACCCCATCAGCCAGCTGATCTCGGCAGGTCATCCGGTGACCTTTACCGTGACGGCGAGCGGCGCTCCGACGCTGTCCTACCAGTGGCAGAAGAACAGCGTGGACATCGCCGGGGCGACGTCGTCCTCGTACACGATTTCCTCGGTCGTTCTGGGCGACAGCGGCTCGCAGTTCCGGTGCAAGGTGACCAATTCCTTCGGGACCGCGACCAGCGCCCAGGCGACGCTGACGGTGACGACCGACCAGCCGCCGGCTCCGACGATTACGGCTCCCGCCTCCGGCACCACATATGCCGCCGGCAACACGATCGCCTTCTCCGGCACGGCCACGGACCCGGAGGACGGGACCCTGCCCGCGAGCGCGTTTACGTGGTGGGTCAATTTCCATCACGACACGCATATTCATCCGTTCCTGCCGCCCACCAGCGGCATCAAGAGCGGTTCGTTCGTCATTCCCACCGTGGGTGAGACTTCGCCCAATGTCTGGTACCGCATCCATCTGTCCGTGATCGACTCGGGGGGGTTGGTCACCGAGACCACGCGCGACATTCTTCCGAAGCTCTCGACGATGACTTTTGCGACGAGTCCGACGGGGCTGCAGCTGACATTGGATGGGCAACCCTTCACGGCGCCCAGCGCGGTGGTGGGGGTGGTGGGGATCATCCGGACCATCGGAGCGCCCTCGCCCCAGGGCAGCAACGTGTTTCTGTCCTGGTCCGACGGGGGCGCGCAGACGCATACGATCTCCACTCCGGCATCCAACACGACGTACACGGCCAGCTTCAGCGGCTCTCCGCCGCCGACCTCGACGCCGACCCGCACGCCGACGCGCACGGCCACGCCGACTCCGACTCCCACGGGCGGCTTGCCGCCTCCGTGGGTGCATCAGGACATCGGCGCGGTGGGTCTGCCGGGAGGCGCCAGCTATTTGAGCGGGACCTTCACGGTGACCGCCTCGGGGACCGACATCGAAGGGACCTCGGACCAGTTCCATTACGTCTATCAGCCTTTGAGCGGGGATGGGACGATTCTGGCGCGGGTGGCCAGCATCACCAACACCAACCCGTGGGCCAAGGGTGGCGTGATGATCCGAGAGAGCCTGGCGTCCAACTCCACCCACGCCATGATGGTTCTGACTCCCGGCAACGGGCTGGCCTTCCAGCGCCGGTTAACCACCGGCGGGATCACCCTGAGCACCCCCGGGGCCAGCGTGGTCGCGCCGTACTGGGTCAAGATGGTGCGCAGCGGATCGACGTTCTCCGGCTATACCTCGCCCGACGGCAACACCTGGACCCTGGTGGGCTCGGACACGATCAACATGGCCACCAACGTCCTCTTCGGCCTGCCGCTGACCAGTCACAACAACGCCGCCCTCTGCACCGCCACCCTGGACAACGTCAGCGCCACCGCCGGCTCGACGCCCACACCCACACCCACGCCAACTCGGACATCCACGTTCACGCCGACGCGCACCTTCACTCCGACTTTGACCCGGACGCCCACGCGCACGCCGACTCAGAGCCCGACTCCGGGGGGCGGCTTACCGCCGCCGTGGGTGCATCAGGACATCGGTACGGTGGGCGCGGCCGGCAGCGCGAGCTATTCGAGCGGAATCTTCACCGTGGCGGGTTCGGGGTCGGACATCTGGGGCATCGCGGACCATTTTCAATACGTCTCCCAGCCGGTCTCCGGAGACGTCACGATCATCGCGCGAGTGGCCAGCCTCCAGAACACGAATCCCTGGGCCAAGGGCGGTGTCATGATCCGCGAAACCCTCGCGACCGATTCCCGGCACGCCATGATGGTTCTGACTCCAGGCAACGGGCTGGCCTTTCAGCGCCGGCTCGCCACCGGCGGAGTCAGCACCACGACGCCGGGAGCCCTGATCGCGGCTCCATACTGGGTCAAGCTCGTCCGCAGCGGCAACACCCTCTCCGGCTTCGCCTCTTCGGATGGGGTCAGTTGGACGCTGGTCGGCTCGGACACCGTCTCGATGGCGGCCGCGGTCTACGTCGGCATGCCCGTGACCAGCCACAGCGACGGCGTTCTCTGCACGGCGACATTCACCAACGTGTCGGTGAGCGGTGGGCTCCCGCCGCCGTGGGTGCATCAGGACATCGGTACGGTGGGCGCGGCCGGCAGCGCGAGCTATTCGAGCGGAATCTTCACCGTGGCGGGTTCGGGGTCGGACATCTGGGGCATCGCGGACCATTTTCAATACGTCTCCCAGCCGGTCTCCGGAGACGTCACGATCATCGCGCGAGTGGCCAGCCTCCAGAACACGAATCCCTGGGCCAAGGGCGGTGTCATGATCCGCGAAACCCTCGCGACCGATTCCCGGCACGCCATGATGGTTCTGACTCCAGGCAACGGGCTGGCCTTTCAGCGCCGGCTCGCCACCGGCGGAGTCAGCACCACGACGCCGGGAGCCCTGATCGCGGCTCCATACTGGGTCAAGCTCGTCCGCAGCGGCAACACCCTCTCCGGCTTCGCCTCTTCGGATGGGGTCAGTTGGACGCTGGTCGGCTCGGACACCGTCTCGATGGCGGCCGCGGTCTACGTCGGCATGCCCGTGACCAGCCATAGCGATGGCGTCCTTTCCACGGCGACTTTCACCAACGTCTCGTCCACGAGCCCGTAAGCTCCTAACCGACAGCGCCAACGAGGACTGCCCCGACCAGCCCGTCCCGCGCGGCCAGATGGACAGCTTTCTGGCCCGGACCTTCGGTTTGCCGTAGACTTCGGGGGAGGGCGCCGGGATTGACAGACCGGGTGGCCTTACGTATTCTTACGCGCCTCCCAGGAGGGGTCCGTTCGGGCTTTCGGTCGTGCGGGCCACACTGGAGAGTCCGATAATAGGGGTGGAAATGGCTTCCGGCACAGGAGCGGCTTCGGCCGCCGACATTGGGCGTGGTTGGTTCGTGGTGGACGCCACCGGGCTGGTCCTGGGGCGCATGGCCACCCGCATCGCGCGCATCCTCTGCGGGAAGCATCGCGCCAGCTACATCCCTTACCTGGATACCGGGGAATTCGTGGTCGTGACCAACGCCGACAAGGTCCGCCTGACCGGCAACAAGCTCGACGAGAAAGTCTACCGGCGCCACTCGGGATATCCCGGCGGCCTCAAGTCCGTCTCCGCCAAGGATCTCCAAGCGAAGTACCCGGAGCGGCTGATCGAGGCCGCCGTCCGCGGGATGCTTCCCAAGTCCAAGCTCGGACGCAAGCAGTTGAAGAAGCTCAAGGTCTACCGCGGACCCAAACACCCGCACGAGGCGCAGCAGCCTCGCCCGCTCAAGATCTCCGCCGCGCAGGGCGCGAGAAAGTAACCCGGAGGCGTTTTGGCAGTCGACATTCAGCATCGGGCCACCGGACGGCGCAAGACGTCGATGGCGCGCGTTCGGCTCGTGTCCGGGACCGGCGCGATCACGGTCAACAAGCGCTCCCTCGACGACTACTTTCCCAACAACGTCCTCAAGATGGTCATCAAGCAGCCGCTGTTGACCACCGAAACCGCCGAGAAGTTCGACATCCACGCCACGGTCGCCGGAGGCGGGCCTTCCGGCCAGGCCGGAGCCATCCGGCACGGGATCGCGCGGGCGCTGACCGAGTACAACGCGGAGCTTCGCAAGAAGCTCAAGAAGGAAGGCTTCTTGACGCGCGATCCTCGGATGAAGGAGCGCAAGAAGTACGGACAGCGCGGGGCGCGGGCCCGGTTCCAGTTCAGCAAGCGCTAATGCAGAGTTTCAGTTCACAGTCTTCCGTTCTCAGTTTTCGGGAACCGGGCTGCCGACTGATCACTGACAACTGATAACTGATGACTCACAGGGAGGTGTGATCTGGCATCTATTTCGATGAAGGAACTGCTCGAGGCTGGCGTCCACTTCGGTCATCAGACCAAGCGCTGGAACCCGAAGATGAAGAAGTACATCTTCGGCAAGCGCAACGGCATCT
>JBDTXY010000172.1:0-6095 GCA_040005945.1 Acidobacteriota bacterium | reverse complement strand
GCGTTTGGGTGCGTGCTCTACGAGATGGCGACCGGGAGGAAGGCGTTCTCCGGGTCGAGCCAGGCCTCGCTGATCTCAGCGATCATGTCGTCGGAGCCGCCGCCAATCTCGGCAGTTCAGCCGATGTCTCCGCCCGCTCTCGACCGTGTCGTCAAGACCTGCCTCGCGAAGGATCCCGAGGAGCGGTGGCAGAGCGCGCAGGACGTCGCGAGTCAGTTGAAGTGGATCGCCGAAGGATCCCAGGCGGGGCTGCCGGCCGTCGCCGTCTCGCGGCGGAGGAATCGTGAGCGACTGGCCTGGTCGGTTGCCGCGGTGTTCTTCCTGGGCGCGGTCCTGGCGACGATTGCCTACCTGCGCCGCCCGTCGAAACCCCCGGAAACGATGCGCTTCGAGATTTTTCCTCCGGCCAAGGCAATCTTCAACAACAACGACGCGCCGGTCACCCTGTCGCCGGATGGTCGGAAGATGGTCTTCGGCGTTCGCGACGAGAGCGGCCGTGCGTTCCTGTGGATTCGGTCCCTCGATTCGCTCGAATCGCGGCGGGTCGATGGCACGGAAGGCTTCTACGATCCGTTCTGGTCGCCGGACGGGCGCTACATCGCGTTCGGAGGCGACACCAAGCTCAGGCGGGTCGCCGCCGACGGCGGCCCCATCCAAACCATCTGCGAAATGACCGATGGGCGAGGTGGGACGTGGAATCGAGACGACGTCATTCTGTTGACCACCAACGGAGGGCGGAGCCCGATCCTCCGCGTGCCCGCCAACGGCGGCATTCCGCAGCCGGTGACGATGCTGGACAAATCGCGCGGTGAAACGGGGCACTGGCGCCCCCGCTTTCTGCCGGACGGGCGCCACTTTCTCTTTCTCATCCGAAGCGCGCAGCCGCAGAACTCGGGCATGGCGGTTGGCTCGCTGGATTCGAAAGAGATCGTGCGGCTGCCGGGGATCGAGAGCGCGGCGATGTGGGCTCCTCCGGGGTTCCTGCTCTTCGTGCGCGAGCGCACGCTGATGGCGCAGGCCTTCGACCCGGGCCGCCTGCGCTTAATGGGCGATCCGTTTCCGGTTGCGAAAAATATCGACTACGTGCAGACCTGGGGCGCGGCGGCTTTCAGCGCGTCGGACTCCGGCGTGCTGGCCTATCAGAGCGGCGGGCGCACCAAGCGCCGGCTCGCCTGGCTCGACCGTTCGGGCAAGCCGATCGGCGATCTGGGAGAGCCCGGTGAATATCGAGAGAATCCCCGCATCTCCGCCGACGGCCGGCGCGTGGCAGTCACGCGCATGGATCCCGAGACGCGAAGCGCCGACATCTGGATCTTCGACGCGGCGCGGGGCATGGGCTCGCGATTGACCTTCGATCCGAGCATGGAGGAGCTCGCCATCTGGTCGCCGGATGGAAGCGCCGTCGTGTTCACCTCGAATCGCGAGGGCGTCGCTGACCTTTATCGCAAGAGCGCCAGCGGCGCCGGATCGGAAGAGCTTCTCCTGAAGACGGACTATTGGAAGAATCCTCAGGACTGGTCGCGCGATGGGCGATACGTCCTCTACACGGTCGGCGATCCGAAGACTGGCAGTGACCTTTGGATCCTGCCGCTCTCCGGCGAGAGGAAAGCGGCTCCTCTCCTCGCCACGCCCTTCAAGGAGTCGGAGGCTTCGTTCTCCCCAAACGGCGGTTGGTTTTCCTACGTCTCGGATGAATCGGGAAAAGACGAGGTCTACGTCCAACCGTTCCCTCCGACCGGCGCCAAGTGGCAGCTCTCCGCCAACGGGGGCAGCAACCCACGCTGGCGGGGCGACGGGAAGGAGCTCTTCTACGTCGCGCCCGACTTCATGCGAAAGGCGGTGACGATCCGGACCGAGCCGTCGTTCGAGGCGGACGTACCCAAGGACCTGTTCCAGACCCTAAACTCCTGGGGATCCGACGTCACGGCGGACGGGCAGCGGTTTCTCGTGAATCTTCCGGCGGTCGACAACCCACCGACGCCGATCACGGTGGTCTTGAACTGGGCTGCTGAGCTCCAGAAAAAGTGAGGCTCAAATGAGGCGTTCCATTCTTGGCGTGATCGCATTGCTCGTCGCCGCGCGAAGCGGGGTCGCGCAGGACGACACGGCCTCGCGCATCGCCGGCGCGGCGTTGACGAAAGGCGGCGCGCTCGCGTTTCTCGAGACGATGACCGACACCGTGGGAGGGCGCGTCACCGGAAGCCCGCAGAATCGCGCCGCCTCGGAGCTCATCCTGAAGACCCTGAAGGAGGCCGGCTACGAGAACGCGCACTTCGAGGAGTACGCGATGGAGTCGCGTTGGACGCGGGGCCCCGCGAGTGGGCGCGTCGTGAGCCCGACCGAGCGGCCGATCGTGGTCGGCTCCTTCGCCTGGGTGCCCGGCACGGCGGGGGAGATCCAGGCGCCGCTCGTCGACATTCGGTCTCCGTCCTCCAACGACCTGCCCGCGCCTCTGGATCGGTTGCGCGGCGCCGCGGTGCTCGTCGATCCGCGCAAGGTCGGCGCGGACCCCGCCTTCGTGATGCGTTCGGTTCTGGCCCGCAAGCTCGCGGAGGCCGGCGCGGCGGCGATGCTGCTGCCTTCGGACAAGGCCGGCCGGATGGTGTACACGTCCGCGTTCGGCTTCTATCCGCGCGGGCCATTGCCGGTCATCTCGGTCGCGAAGGAGGATGCGTTCTTCCTGCGCCGCCTGCTCGCCAGGGGGCCGGTCAAGCTCGCGCTCAACGTCCAGAACACGTTCGATGCGAGCCCGTACAAGGAACGCAACGTCGTCGCGGATCTGCCGGGCGGCTCGCTGAAGAACGAGGTCGTGCTCCTGGGCGGGCACTTCGACTCCTGGGATCCGGCGCAGGGCGCCGACGACGACGGGTCCGGGGTCGCCGGCGTGCTCGAGGCCGCCAGGATTCTCAAGTCCCTTCACGTCCAGCCGCGCCGCACGATCCGCTTCGCCTTCTTCTCCGGCGAGGAGGAGGGCTGCCTGGGCTCGCGCGCGTACGTGAAGGCGCACGAAAACGAGCTCGACGCGTTGAAGGCGGTGCTGATCATGGACTCGGGCGCCCAGGCGCCCAAGGGGATCTACATCCAGGGGCGGACAGACCTCGAGGCTCCCTTGAAGCGAATCCTGGCCCCACTCCAGGCGCTCGCCGCGGCCGGAATCTCTCTGGACGCCTCCTTCGACGAGGACCACGCGCCCTTTGTCGTCGTGGGCGTGCCGGCCTTCTCGCTCTGGGTCGACGAAGGGGAGTACGACTCCCATCACCACACGGTCACCGACACCTTCGACAAGGTGGATCCCCGCATGCTGGCGATCGACACGGCCGTCATGGCGGTCGCGGCGTACGCGCTGGCGGATTCCTCCGAGGCGCCGGGCCGCCGCCTGTCGGCGACCGAGGCTTCGGAGTTGATGAAGAAGACCGGTGTCGAGGGAACGCGGCAGATGGTCTACGGCTCCTCGCCGCGGTAGCGACGCTCGCCCGCGCCCCTCGCAGTAGAATTGGCCGCGGTCATTTTCCGAGGAGGCGTATATGAAGCCCAGCTACCCCCGTCTCACGCAGCCCCTGGTCCGGAAGAACGGCGCGTTGACCCCCGTCGATTGGGACGAAGCGCTCGACTCAGCGGCTGCGGGCTTTCGCGAGACGACGGAGCGTCACGGGCCGCAGAGTTTCGGCGTGTTCAGCTGCTCGAAGGCGACCAACGAGATGAACTTCCTGGCTCAGAAGTTCGCCCGTCAGGTCATCGGCAGCAACAACATCGATTCCTGCAACCGAACTTGACACGCGCCCAGCGTCGTCGGTCTGGCGACGGTATTCGGGGCGGGAGGCGGGACCAGCTCCTATCAGGAGATGGAAGAGACGGACCTCATCATCCTGTGGGGGTCCAACGCCCGCGAGACGCATCCCATCTTCTTCCATCACGTCTTGAAGGGCATCCGAAACGGGGCCAAGCTCTACGTCGTCGATCCGCGCCGCACCGGCTCGGCCCAGTGGGCCGACTCGTGGATCGGCCTGGACGTGGGCTCCGACATCGCGCTGGCCAATGCGGTGGGGCGGGAGATCATCGCGGCCGGGTTGGTGAACCGGACGTTCGTCGAGCGCGCCACCACCGGCTTCGAGGCGTACCGCGAAAAGGTCGAGGCCTACACGCTGGAAGAAGGCGAGCGCTTAACCGGAGTGCCCAAGGCGCGCATCCGCGAGCTCGCCCACGACTACGCCCGGGCCGACCGGGCGCAGCTGTGCTGGACGCTCGGCATCACCGAGCACCACAACGCCGTGGACAACGTGCTGGCGTTGATCAACCTCGCGCTCTTGTGCGGGCACGTCGGGCGCTACGGCTCGGGCCTGAACCCTCTACGCGGCCAGAACAACGTCCAGGGCGGCGGCGACATGGGGGCGATCCCGAACAAGTATCCCGGATTCCAGGACATCGAGGACCCCGCGGCGCGCGAGAAGTTCGAGCGGGCGTGGGGCGTCCCCCTTCCGCCCAAGCACGGCTGGCACCTTTCGCAGATGTTCGACGCGATGGACCGGGGGCAGCTGCGCACCGTCTACGCGATCGGGGAGAACCCGTGCCAGTCCGAGGCGGATCAGCACCGGACGTTGAAACTGATCGAGGGGCTGGATCATCTGGTCGTCCAGGATCTCTTCCTGACCAAGACGGCCCAGATGGCCCACGTCGTGCTGCCGGCGGCCGCCGCGTGGTGCGAGTCCGAGGGCACCGTGACCAATAGCGAGCGCCGCGTCCAGCGCGTCCGCAAGGCGATCCCGCCGCCGGGTCAGGCGCGCGAGGACATCGCGATCCTGTGCGACATGGCGCGTCGGTTCGGGCGCGACTGGGGCCATCCCTCCGCCGAGGAGGTCTGGAACGAGGTGCGGTCGCTGTCTCCGATGCACGCCGGCATGTCGTACGCGAGGCTCGAGGAGCACGGCGGTCTGCAGTGGCCCTGCTCCGACGATAACGATCCCGGCGCGCGCTTCCTCCACGCCCGCTTGTGGGAGGAGCCGGTGCGCGGGCCCCGGGCGCCGCTGTCCGCGGTGGACTTCGAGCCGCCGGTGGACGCGCTCGACGAGCAATACCCGATTCGCCTGACGACGGGCCGCCGCCTGGATTCCTACAACACCGGAGTGCAGACGGCCGGCTACACATCGCCGCTGCGCCGGGGCGAGACGCTGG
Source organism: Acidobacteriota bacterium (assembly GCA_040005945.1). Classification (GTDB taxonomy): domain Bacteria; phylum Acidobacteriota; class Thermoanaerobaculia; order UBA5066; family Gp7-AA6; genus DAHUXD01. The sequence goes on along the minus strand of JBDTXY010000172.1, from coordinate 926 downwards.
ATCTCTCACCGGAAGACGCGAAGAGCTACGGCCTGGACGAAGGAGAACGCGTGCGGGTGAGCTCCCGGCGCGGAACGATCCTGGTGCCCGTGCGCACCGACACGACCCTCCGGCCGGGCCTCGCCTTCATGACACTGCATTTTCCGGACGACGTCGCGACCAACCTGCTGACCATCGACGCGACCGATCCGAAATCCGGCACGGCCGAGTTCAAGGCCACCGCGATCCGCATCGACCGCATCGCGGCGGCCGCGGTCTCCGGCACCTGATGGACATCCACCTCGGCAAGGCGCGTCCCACGCCGGCCGAGCGTCGGGCCATCGACGAGACGCTGGGGCCGCCCGCTTCCGGCTGGGAGGGCGGCAAGCGCCGGTCGGACGTGGACGGCCATTTCGCGCTCGGCGGGCTCGAAGCGCGTTCCCGGCGCGATCTGCTCCTCCCGGCGCTCCACGCGGCCCAGGCGCGCGCGGGTTACATCAGCGAAGGGGCATTGACCTACATCTGCCAGCGCCTGACCGTGCCTCCCGCCGAGGCGTACGGGGTGGCGTCGTTCTACGCGATGTTCTCGCTGACCAAACGCGCTCCCAACGTCGCCCACGTTTGTGACGACGTCGTCTGCCGCCTCAAGGGCGCCGAGCGGATCTGCGATCAGATGGAGGAGTCGCTGGGTCCCGCGGGAGCGTCGGGCGCGCGAGCGAAAGCCACCTGGCTGCGCAGCCCGTGCCTGGGGCTCTGCGAGCAGGCGCCGGCGGCGTTGATCACTCGCGCGGGCGAACGCCCCGTCGACGGGAGCATGGGTCTTGCGACTTCCGCGCGCGTGCTCGCGGCGCTGGCGGAGCCCTCCGCGGTCGAATCGCTCCCGGCCCCGGCCGCCGCGCCGCTGCCCCAATTCGGAGAGCCGGGGCTGCGGCTGCTCGCGCGCATCG
>JBDTXY010000171.1:0-6128 GCA_040005945.1 Acidobacteriota bacterium | reverse complement strand
CAATCCGGTCTTCGACGCGCCCGCGGACCTCGACTTCGGCAAGGCCATGGGAAAGGTCGGGCTGCGCATCCACCTCGGCCTCTACGACGACGAGACGGCGCGGCTGTGCCACTGGCACGTGGCGCAGGCGCACTCGCTCGAGAGTTGGAGCGACGCGCGCTCACTCCACGGCACGGCCACGATCCTCCAGCCGCTGATCGCGCCGCTCTTCGACGGCAAGACCGCGCACGAGCTCATCGCCGCCTTCTCCGACGAGCCCGAGCGCGCGGCGCACGACATCGTCAAGGACTTCTGGAAGGGCAAGCTGCCGGGCCCCGACGTCGAGACCGCCTGGCGCAAGGCGCTGCACGACGGGGTCGTCGATGGGAGCGGCTTTCCCGACAGGACGCTGCGCGTCCGGAGCTCTCAGCTGTCAGCGATCAGCTCTCAGCTCCAATCGAAAATCCAAAATCCAAAATCCAAAATCGGCCTGACTCTTCTGTTCCGCCCCGACCCCACGATCTGGGACGGCAGTTACGCAAACAACGGCTGGCTCCAGGAGCTGCCCAAGCCGCTGACGAAGCTGACCTGGGACAATGCCGCGATGCTGGCGCCCGCGACGGCGGAGCGGCTCGGCGTGACGAGCGAGGACGTCGTGGAGCTGACGTTCGAGGGGCGCAAGGTCGCCGCTCCCGTGTGGGTCCTGCCCGGCCAGGCGGAGGGATGCGTCACGGTGCATCTGGGCTACGGGCGCACGCGCGGCGGCCACGTCGCCAACGGCGTCGGCTTCGACGCGTACGCCCTGCGCATGACCGGAGCGCTCTGGGCGGGCGGTGGGCTCCAGGTCGCCAAGACGCTCCGCCGCGCCACGCTGGCGACGACGCAGCACCACCACTCCATGGAGGGCCGCGCCCTCGTGCGCGCGGTGACCGCGGAGGAGTACCGCAAGGATCCCGAAGCCGTCGCGAAGATGGGCGAGGAGCCGCCGGGGCCCGCCGACTCGCTCTACCCGGCGCTGCCCACCGCGAGCTACTCCTGGGGGCTGTCGATCGACCTGTCGACGTGCGTGGGCTGCAACGCGTGCGTCATCGCGTGCCAGTCCGAGAACAACATCCCGGTCGTGGGCAAGCGCGAGGTCGAGCGCGGCCGCGCGATGCATTGGATCCGAGTCGACCGCTACTACACGGGCGGCATCGAGGATCCGGGCACCGTGATGCAGCCGGTCACGTGCATGCACTGCGAGAACGCGCCTTGCGAGACGGTGTGCCCGGTCGCCGCGACCACGCACAGCGCCGAGGGCTTGAACCAGATGATCTACAACCGCTGCGTCGGCACGCGGTACTGCTCGAACAATTGCCCGTACAAGGTGCGGCGCTTCAACTTCTTCCTGTACTCGGACTTCACGACCGAGATCCACAAGATGGTCATGAACCCCGAGGTCACGGTGCGCAGCCGCGGTGTCATGGAGAAGTGCAGCTACTGCGTGCAGCGCATCAACCGCGCGCGCTACACCGCCGAGAAGCAGAACCGGCCCATCCGGGACGGCGAGATCGTCACGGCCTGCCAGCAGGCGTGCCCCGCGCAGGCGATCACGTTCGGCAACGTCGCGGACCCGGCGAGCCTCGTTTCGAAGGCCAAGGCGGAGAAGCGCAACTACGGCCTGCTGACCGAGCTCGGCACGCGGCCGCGCACCACGTATCTGGCGTCCCTCTCCAATCCCAACCCGGCGCTGGCGACACCGCGCGCGCCCGAGAAGGGAGGCGGCGCGTGAGCGACAGGGGCGACAGGGGCGACAAGCCCGAGACCGCGATCCCCAAGCCGGCCCGGGGAGGCGGGTCCGGCGAGATCCTCGCGCCCGGCTACACGTTCACGACGCTGACCGACAAGCTCGCGTCGATCGCGCTCTCGCGGCGCACGCCCTTCGTCTGGTTCATCGGCGCCGCCGTCGGGTTCTCGCTGACGATGGTCCTGCTCGGCTCGCTCGGCTACCTCGTGGTCAAGGGCATCGGCCTCTGGGGCGTCAACCAGCCGGTGGGCTGGGGCTTCGAGATCGTCAACTTCGTCTGGTGGATCGGCATCGGGCACGCCGGGACGCTCATCTCCGCGATCCTCCTGCTCCTGCGGCAGCCCTGGCGCAACTCGATCAACCGCTTCGCCGAGGCGATGACGATCTTCGCGGTCGCGTGCGCCGGCCTCTACCCCGCGTTCCACACGGGCCGGCCGTGGCTGGACTACTGGCTGCTCCCCTACCCCAACACCATGGGCATGTGGCCCAACTTCCGCAGTCCGCTGATCTGGGACGTCTTCGCGGTCTCGACGTACGCCACGGTGTCGCTCCTCTTCTGGTACGTCGGCATGATCCCGGACCTCGCGACCCTGCGCGACCGCGCCAAGAAGCTCCGGGCGAAGGTGATCTACGGCATGCTCGCGATGGGCTGGCGCGGATCGGCGCGGCACTGGGAGCGCTACGAGACGGCGTCGCTGCTCCTGGCGGGCCTCGCGACGCCGCTCGTGGTGTCGGTCCACACCGTCGTGTCGTTCGACTTTGCCGCGGGCATCGTCCCGGGCTGGCACGCCACGATCTTCCCGCCCTACTTCGTGGCCGGCGCGATCTACGCCGGCTTCGCCATGGTCCTGACCCTGGCGATCCCGCTGAGAAAAGTCTACGGCCTCAAGGACTTCATCACCATGAAGCACCTGGACAACATGGCCAAGATCCTGCTCGGCACCGGGCTGATCGTCGGCTACGGTTACATGGTCGAGGCGTTCATGGCGTTCTACAGCGGGAACACGTACGAGCGCTTCATGATCTGGAACCGGCTCCAGGGCCCGTACAAGCACATGTACTGGCTGCTTCTCTTCTGCAACATCGTCGCGCCGCAAGCGCTCTGGTTCCGCAAGGTGCGCCGCAACGTCCCGGCGCTTTTCTGCCTGGCCATGATCGTCAACGTCGGCATGTGGCTGGAGCGCTACGTGATCGTCGTCGTCAGCCTCCACCGCGACTTCCTGCCGTCGTCGTGGGGCATGTACCACGGCACGATCTGGGATTGGGCCACCTACATCGGCTCGATCGGCCTCTTCATCGCGCTGCTCTTCCTGTTCATCCGCCTCCTGCCGATGATCTCGATCTTCGAGATGCGCGCGATCCTTCCCGAGGCGAAGGCCGCGGAGGAGGCGGAATGAGCCACGGCGGGCTCTACGGATTGATGGCCGAGTTCGCGGCCCCGGGCGAGCTCGTCGAGGCGGCGCGGCGCGCGCGCGCGGCCGGATACGAGAAGCTGGACGCCTACACGCCCTACCCGATCGAGGCGATGACCGAGGCGCTCGACCTCCACGATCGCCGGCTGCCCGCGGTGGTCTTGGGCGGCGGCATCCTCGGAGGGCTCGCGGGCTACGCGCTGTGCTACTGGACCTCCGTCATCGAGTATCCGCTGAACATCGGCGGCAAGCCCTTCCACAGCGCGCCGGCATTCATCGTGCCGACCTTCGAGACGACGATCCTCTTCGCCGCCTTCGCCGCGGTGCTCGGCATGCTCGCCCTGAACGGCCTTCCCATGCCCTACCACCCCGTCTTCAACGCCCCCCGCTTTGCGCTTGCCTCCCGCGACCGGTTCTTCCTGTGCATCGAAGCGCGCGATCCGCGGTTCGACCACGATGAGACGTGGAAATTTCTGACGGGGCTTAATCCTCTCGCTGTCATGGACGTGGAGGAGTAGCGTGAAGCGAGGATTGCTGGCCGCGTTGCTCGTGCTCAGCCTCTTCGGTTGCAGGCGCGACATGCAGGACCAGCCCAAGTACAAAGACCTGCGAGGCTCGGCCTTCTTTGACGATCGCCGCTCCGCTCGTCCCAAGGTCCCGGACACCGTCGCGCGCGGGTTTCTCCACGCCGGCGAGCTGTTCATGACGGGCAAGCAGAACGGGCAGCCGGTCTCGGAGCTGCCGATGCCGCTGACGCGGGAGCTCCTGGACCGCGGACGGGAGCGGTACGGGATCTTTTGCTTGCCTTGCCACGGCCTGACAGGGAACGGGCTCGGAATGGTCGTGCAGCGGGGATTCCGTCAGCCGCCCAGCCTCGACATCGACCGTCTGCGGGAGGCGCCCGTCGGCTACTTCTTCGACGTCCAGACCAACGGGTTCGGCGCGATGTCGGACTACGCGGGTCAGATCCCGGCCGCGGACCGCTGGGCGATCGCCGCGTTCGTGCGCGCGCTCCAGCTGTCGCAGCGCACGACGGTCGCGGACGTGCCGTCCACCGAGCTCAAGAGGCTCGAGGGCGCGGGCGCGACGGAGAAGGTCGCGCCCCTGCCCGTGAACACGGACGACTGGAAGCATGCCGCCGACGAGGCCCCCACGGATCCGGCGCTCGCGCCGGAGGAGAAGCAGTGAGCTCCGCCTACGCCCCCGACGATCCCCGGCTCGCCGCAGCGGCGGGCGGGTTTTCGCGGCGCGCCCTGGCCGTCGGCGCCGTCGCGCTCGTCGGCTCCGTCGTCGGGGGAATCGCGAGTCCCGACGCGTTCTTCCGGGCGTACCTGCTCGCGTTCGTGTTCTGGAACGGCCTGGCGGTGGGCTCGCTCGCGATCCTGATGCTCCAGTACTTGACCGGGGGCGCCTGGGGCATCGCGATCCGGCGCGAGCTCGAGGCGGCGGCCCGCACCCTCCCGCTCACGGCCGTCGCTTTCCTGCCGCTGCTCCTCGGGATGCACCGCCTCTACGTGTGGACGGACGCGGCCGCCGTCGCGCACGACGAGCTGCTGCAGAAGAAGGCGCTGTATCTCAACGCGCCCTTCTTCGCCCTCCGCGGCGCGCTCGCGTTCGCCGCGTGGCTGCTGATCACGTACTTCCTGACGAAGTGGTCGCGCGAGCAGGATGCCGCCGGCGACCACGCGGCGATCGACCGCAAGCTGCAGCTGCTCTCGGGCGGCGGCCTCGTCGTCTACGCCCTGACGACGACCTTCACGTCGATCGACTGGGTGATGTCGCTGGAGCCGCACTGGTACTCGACCATGTACGGCGTCCTCTACATGGTCGGCCAGGCCCTGGGCGCGCTCGCCCTCTGCTCGCTCGCGGTCGTCCTCGTCTCCTCCTACGAGCCGGTCTCGGGGTTTCTCGGCGGCCGCCACCGCCACGACCTCGGGAAGATGATGTTCGCCTTCACGATGATCTGGGCGTACGTCAACTTCTCCCAGTACCTGATCGTGTGGTCCGGGAACGTGCCCGAGGAGATCTCCTGGTACCTGGCGCGGTTCCGGGGAGGCTGGGGCTGGGTGGGCGCGGCGATCGTGCTCTTCCAGTTCGCGGTCCCCTTCCTCCTGCTGCTGTCGCGGCAAGCCAACCGCGACCCGCGCCTCCTGTCCCGCGCCGCGGCGATCCTGCTCGTCATGCGCTTCGTGGACACGTCCTGGCTCGTTCTCCCCGCGTTCTCTCGCGGCGTCTTCCGCATCCACTGGCTCGACCTGACGCTACCGGTCGGTCTCGGCGGCCTCTGGCTTGCGTTCTTCGCGCGCAACCTGGCGACCCGGCCGCTCCTGCCCATCCACGACCAGGGCTTTTCGGAGGCGCTCGCGCATGGACGCGAATAAGCCGCACGGAAGCGCGCACGAGCATGGAGGCGTGCCAGGGAGCGAGCATGGAGGCGTCGCCGCGGAGCCGGATCGCGTCTCCTCCACGATCGTCGTGGGGTTCGCCGTCCTGCTCGCCGTCTTCACCGTCGTGTCGATGCTGCTGGTGGCCGCGCTCTTCAAGCGCCTCGACCGCAGCGCGGAGAAGAAGGACGACGCCACGCTCGCCGCGGCGGCGCTCGAGCTCCGCGAGGACCGCGTCCCGCCGCTGCCGCGGCTCCAGGTCTACCCCGCCCGCCACTGGCAGGACTTCCGGGCCGCGGAAGCCGAGCGCCTCTCGACCTACGGCTGGATGGATCGCGCGCGCGGCGCCGTCCACGTCCCGATCGAGCGCGCGATGGACCTGATCGCCGTGCGCGGCGTGGGCCCGCTCCCCGCGGCGCCGGTCGCGGTGCCGGAGGCGCAAGCGGCGCCGGGGGCGGAGGTGAAGCCGTGACATCTGTCATCCCGAGCTCCGCGAGGGACCCCTTTCGAGTTGCGGTGCAGCTGAGAAAGGGGTCCCTCGTCGCTTCGCTCCTCGGGATGACAGGG
>JBDTXY010000170.1:0-6150 GCA_040005945.1 Acidobacteriota bacterium | reverse complement strand
AACATCTGCCTGCGCGACGACAAGACGTATCCCTACATCAAGCTCACGACCGGGGAGGCGTGGCCGCGCGCGTTGGTGACCCGACGGGTCCAGGACGACGGCCACGCGTACTTCGGCCCGTTCTGGGGAGGGCTGGCTCGCCGCATCATGCGCATGATCACGCGGCATTTCCAAATTCGGACGTGCACGCTGGAGATCGACGGCAACCTGCCGCGGCCCTGCCTCTACTACGACTTGCACGCCTGCCTGGGCCCGTGCGTCTCGGGCCTGACCACGAAGGAGGCGTATGCGGAGGCCGTGGCCGACGTCGTCCTCTTCCTGGAAGGGCGCAACCAGGAGCTGCAGTCCAGCCTGGAACAGAAGATGCTGGGCGCCTCGGAAGGGCAGGACTTCGAGATGGCCGCCGCTTACCGCGACGCGTTGAAGACGGTGCGCGAGGTGGCCGAGCGGCAGGTGGTCCAGTCCATGAAAGGCGAGAACGTCGACGTGTTCGGATTCTTCGAATCCGGCTCGGACGTCGCGATCTGCGTCCTGGTCGTCCGCGGAGGAGCCCTCCAGGACCGGAGAGACTTCTTCTTCGAGAAGGCCCAGGAGCTCGACGCGGCGCGGTTCCTGGAGGCCTTTCTGCCGCAGTTCTACGACGCCAATCCCTTCCTGCCCGCGGAGATTCATCTGCCCGTGGCCGTCTCGGATTCCAAGCTTCTCCAGGAGTTCCTGGCGGCGCGGCGCGGCGCGCGGGTGGCCGTCAAGACGCCGCAACGCGGGGCCGCGGCCGATCGCGTCCGCCTGGCCCAGGTCAACGCGCAAGAACGGCATCGCGTGCGGTTCCGGCGCACCGGAGGAGACGAGGCCATCGCGATCGAGCGCCTGTCCCGCGCCATCGGTCTGGCGATCCCGCCCCACCGCATCGAGGCGTTCGACATCTCGCATACTCAGGGGACCGACAGCGTCGCGTCCATGGTCGTCTTCGAGGACGGCAAACCCAAGAAGGCGGACTATCGCCTCTTCAACATCGCGTCTCAGGAGCTCCTGAAGCCGGACGACTTCCGGAGCATGGCCGAGGTCGTGGACCGCCGCTATCGCCGGGTGCTGGCCGAGGAGGGTCCCTGGCCGGACCTGATCTTGGTCGACGGCGGACGGGGTCAGCTCCAGGCGGCGTTGACGGCCCTGGACCGGATTGGAGTCGAGCTGCCCGCCGTGGGACTGGCCAAGCGCGAGGAGGAGATCTGGGTTCCGGATCGTCCCGAGCCGATCCGCCTCTCGCGCAAGGACCCGGCGCTCCAGTGGATCCAGCGAGTCCGCGACGAAGCCCACCGCTTCGCGATCGGCCGGCACCGGCAGCGGCGCGGCAAACGCATGCGGCAGACCGGTTTGACGGAAATCCCCGGAGTCGGCCCGGTGCGCGCGCGCCTCCTCCTGCGCCGGTTTGGATCGGTGCAGGCGCTGCACGGAGCCGATCCCAGCGAGATCGCGGACGCGGTCGGGCCGACCACCGCGCGCGCCGTGGCCGAGTACCTCCAGCGCGCCGGAGCGCGATCGGCGTGAGAACGACATTCGGGGACGAGGGCGATCTGCGCGCCACGGACGTCCTGGCCGGACTGGTCGCGCTCTGGCGGGAGGGTGCCAGCGGGCTGTTGCACTTCTCGCGGTCCGGAGCGACCGCCGGATTCCAGCTGGCCGCCGGCGAGGTAACGTCGGTCTCCTCGTCGGAGTCGCGCTTCGAGACGGCGTCGATCCTCCTCCGGGCGGGCAAGCTCGACGCGGCGACGCTGGAACGGCTCTCCGCTTCCGAAGCCGGAGACCGGGCGTTCGCGGCGCTCCAGGCCGGCGTGCTGACCAAGCGCGAATGGAGATGGGGAGAGAAGATCCGGGCCGTCGAGGTCCTCTCCGACCTGCTGACCTGGATCGAAGGCGACTACGTCTTCGACCGCGCCACGGTCCCGACTCCCGGCGAGTTCCGGCTGACCGTGCCGCGGCTGGTGCTGGAGCTCTTCCTGCGCTCCCGCGACCGGAGCCTGGTGCTGCATCACCTGGGCGGCGTCGACGTGCCGCTGGCTCGCGCGCCGCATTTCGACTCCGAATTCTCGGCGTTCGGCTTGACCGCCGACGCCGAAGCGGTCGTGCGATTGATCGACGGACGCGCGACCGCCGCCGAAATCTCCAGCGGAGGCTCGGCCGAACCCTTCGCCGTGGAGAAGCTGCTCTCGGCCCTCGTCACGCTGGGGCTGATCCATCCGGAGTTCGCGGCCGCGGAGCCGCCCGCGGAAGCCGAACGCCCGCGGCCGGTGGAGATCACCGAGGACGAAGCGGACCTCCAGGCGCGGCCGGAGCACTTCGGCAACGATCGTGCCTTCGATGTCACGCCCGAGTCCCCGCGCGACGACGACGAGGTCGTTCTGGACGTCGACGCTCTTGAGGGTCCGGACGCGGCCTCGGTGGAGGCCCGAGAGTGGGATCTCGTGGAGCAGGAAATGCGCCGCGGCTCAGTCGACGCTGCGCCGTCGTCCGAGCCCGAACGATTGCCCGAGGACATGGTCGACATCCCTTCATCCTCGGCGTCGGTGCCCGTCTTCGACCGGCCGCTCGACATGGCGACGGGCATCGGGGCCGACGGCCGCCCCAAGACGCGTTCTTCCGGGCCGTTCGTGGCGCTGTTTGCCCTGCTCGTCGCGGCCGTGGCGGCCGTGATCCTCCTGCGGGGACGCGGGTCGCCGGCGCGCAATGAGAACCTGGCTTCGAAATCCACGCCCACGCCGGCCGAGTCGGTCTCCGGCGCCGCGATCGGAGAAGCGACCCCTGTGGCGCTCTCACCGATGGCGACCGTGACTGCCGCGGCCCCGGCGCCGGTCGTCGTGTCCACGTTGGCTCCCGAGCCGAGGCGGACGATGCGGACGGCGGCTTCGCCCACGCGGGCGCCGATGCGCACGGCCGTTGCCGCCGCCCCGACCTCTCGTCCGGCGGCCGCGACTCCTCGCGCCCCGGCCGTTACGCCTCGCGCCCCGGCCGTCGCGCCTGGCCAAAGCGTGCCGAGCACCTCCCAGGGCTGGCTGGAGCGCGCCGCGCGGGATCGCCAGCGCGCCGGCGGGGATCACAAGGCGCACTTTACGATCCAGCTCGAGCTCGCCTGTGAGACTTCCACGCTGGCGGATGCCTGGAGGCACGATCGCCCGGCCGGCGCCATGTGGGTGCTGACGACCCCCTACCAGGGCAAGACCTGCTTCCGCGTGCTCTGGGGCCGCTACGCGACTCGCGAGGGGGCGCGCCGAGCGCTCTCGGGAGTGCCCGCGTTCTTTTCGACGGGGGACAACCGCCCGGTCGTCACGTCCATCCGATGACGGCGTCTTTCTGCTAACCTAAAGTCAGCATCCCAATGACCATACAGCCGACCCCGGGCGGGTTTCGGGGCTCCCTGTCCGAGGCGCCCCTGCCCCAGGTCCTTCGCAGGATTTTCCTCGAAGGCTTGAAGGGAACCCTGTCTCTGGTCCACGGCGACGAGACGCGCCACCTGTTTTTCGAGAAGGGGGAGCTGCGCACGGCGACCTCGTCGCGCGAGGGGCAGCGCATCGGCGCATTCCTGAAGCGCCGCGGCTGGATCACCGACACCGATTTGAATTGGGCCCTGGACACGATCGCCAAACAGGGCCGGGCGCGATTGGGCAAGATCCTGGTCGACCGCGGGCTGGTCTCGCGCACGGTGCTGGACGCGGAGATGCGGCGGCTGGTCGAGGAGATCGTTTTCTCGACGTTCGCTTGGGATTCCGGCGAGTACAAGTTCCAGGGCTCCTCGGGCGTCCTGGATCCCGACGTCGCGCTCACGCTCTCCACGGCCGCGATCATCGTGGAAGGCATCCGGCGTTTGCCCGAAAACGACGCATTCCGGGACCGCATGGGCGACGGCCACCGTGTCCCGATCCTGGCGACCGACCCCATGTCCCGCTACCAGTACCTGCCCTTGACGCCGCAGGAGGCGTACCTCCTGTCGCGGATCGACGGCATCCTGGACGTGGACTCCCTGCTGAAGATCGCGGGCGCCTCGCGAATGGCGACTGCCAAGATCCTGTATGCCCTGGTGTCCTGCGGCATCGTGGAATGGAAGCAGGACGGGGTGGCCCGACCCGTCAGCGGACGGGGGGGCTTCCACGGACTGAACGTGGAAGTCGCCGCGGAGCCCGCCGACCGGTCTCCAGGCCACGCGGAGCTGGTCAAGAACACCTACCGGCGGATCGACTGGCTCTCGCATTACGAGCTGCTGGGTGTGGTCCGCGACGCTCCCCCGGAGAAGATCTCGGAGGCCTACTTCGAACGCAGCCGGCTCTTTCACCCCGACCTGCGGCATCGCGAAGATCTGGCGAAGTTCGAAAAGGAGCTCTCCGCCGTTTTCGAACGGATGAAGACGGCCTATGAGACGCTTTCGGATCCCGACAAGCGGGCGCTCTACGACCACAGTCTGGACGCGACGCCGTCATCGGTCCTGGCCACCGAGAACGCCGTCGACCCCGAGATGCGCAAGAAGCAGGCGACCCAGAATTTCCGCCGCGCGCGTCAGCTCATCGAGGAGAAGGACTACCACCCGGCGGTTCAGATGCTTCGCGAGGCCGTGCGGTTCGTGCCAGATAACGCCGAGTTTCGCTACGTGCTTTCGCAGGTGGAATTGAAGAATCCGAACTGGATCGACCAGGGTCTGGCCAATCTGAAGGAGGCGGCGCGCCTGGACAGCCGGCGCGTGGGGCTCTCCGTCGAGGCGGCGCGCGCGCTGATGGAGCACAACCGTCCGCACGAGGCTGAGCCGTTCGCGCGCCGCGCCGTCTCGCTCGATCCCTCTCCGGAGAACGAGCAGCTGCTCCAGTTGGTCGTGGACACCGCGGCCGCCGCGCCCCCGCCGCCCTCCGACGCGCCGGCCGATGCCAAAGTCGAAGCGGAGCCGGCGCCGGAGTCCCCCTCGTCGGGACTCTTCTCTCGGATCTTTCGGCACCGCGGTTGACCGCGTTTCTGACCGGCCTCGGGCTCGCCGCGGCCGCGGGGTTGAACGCCTGGGCAGTTCTCCTGCTCTTCGACGGATTGATTCTGCTGCTCCCGCAGGAATTTCCGGGGTGGAGCGCCCTGTGGCTCTCGAGCAAGCCCGTCGCCACCGCGGCCGCGATCCTGTTCTTGGCCGAGTTCGTCGCGGACAAGATCCCCGTCGTCGATCACATCTGGAACCTGGCGCAGACCCTGCTTCGGCCGATCGCGGGAGCGCTGCTGATGCTCGCCTGCGTCCCCTACGCGTCAGGGCCCGCCCGGATCGGGCTTGGCCTGCTCGGCGCCTTCGCGACGCTGGCCACGCATCTGGCCAAGTCCACCACGCGCCTGACGTCCACGGCGGCCACGCGCGGACTGGCGCAGTTCGCGCTCTCGCTGGCGGAGGACGTCGTGGCCGTGGCACTGGGGGCGTTGGTCTTCTTCGTTCCCTGGTTCACGGCGATCTTTCTGACGGCGCTGCTCGTCTTGCTTGCCCTGGACCGGAGACGGGTGAGCGAGGGCCTCGCGGTACTCTTCTTCCGGCTCAAGCATCCCCGGAGGGCCCTGAAAGAGACTTGAGCTGCCAGGGGGAATGTGGTGCCGTATCTGCTGGACGGAAACAACCTGATCGGAGTCGTCCGCAAGACGGCGCGCCCGTCGGAGCAGGATCGGGCCGCGTTGATCTCGGAAATCGCGGACCGTCTGCGGCAGACGCGCGCCCGCGCGACGATCTTCTTCGACGGACCCGCCGGAGCGCGAGCGAGCTCTCTGGGCGGACTGACCGTGCGGACGGCCGACGGGGAGAGCGCGGACGACGCGATCGTTCGCGAGGTCCAGCGCGCGCGGACGCCGGGCGAGCTGGTCGTGGTCACGGCCGACCGAGGGCTGACCCGGCGTGTTCGGGACGCCGGTGCGAAGGTCACGCCGCCCCAGGACTTTTTCGCTCGCTTCGGAGCGGCGAAGACCGGAACAGACGCGCACCGAGGGGTAAACCCGTCGGCGACTGATGTGGAGGAGTGGATGCGCTACTTCGAGGACGAGCGCAACCGCTCGTGAGGGCCCGGTCGGGCCGTGGTACCCTTCCAGCGGCTCCGAGCGGGCCACGCGATCGCTCCGAGCAATCGGAGAGGAAAGTCCGAACTCCATACGGGC